>CAYTZF010000047.1:0-1840 GCA_964442265.1 uncultured Sideroxydans sp. | reverse complement strand
TATTTGCGCGCACCGGCGGAGCCTTGCATGATGACCGGGCTGTTGCATTCATCTGCCGCTTCCATGATGGCTTTGACTTGTTCCAGATTGTTCACGTTGAACGCCGGCAAGCCATAGCTGTGCTCGGCAGCGTGATCGAGTAGTTGACGCAGGGATACGAGTGCCATATTTCCTCCTGATTAAAAATTACGGTTCGATTTTCTGATGCAGTTTAAATTGCCAAAGCGGGTGCTTCAACCACTCAAATAATGTGGCGATCGCCCACCCGCACGATCTTCATGGTATTGGTGTGACCAGCCTTGCCCACCGCCTCGCCCACGGTCATCACGATCATGTCGCCATTTTCCACCAGCCCCTTGTCCAGCAAAGCCTGTTCCGCATTGTGCAACTCCTGCGATTGTTCTTTTGCGGTGGAGTGAAAGGTGATGGGGTGCACCCCGCTGAACAGGGTGACCTTGGTCAGTGTTTCCTGTACCGGGGTCAGGGCAAAGATCGGCACCCCGGCATTGAGGCGTGACATCCACAATGCGGTCGAACCGGACTGGGTGAGTGCCACGATGGCTTTGACTTTCAAGTGCGACGCGGCAAACAGCGCGGACATCGCGATGGACTGGTCGATGCGGGTGAATTTCTGGTGCTTGCCGCGCCGATCGATCGCATGATCCTCAGCCTCGCGCTCGGCCTTCAGACAGATACGTGCCATCGCCTCGATAGTTTCCACCGGATAGTCGCCCACCGCAGTTTCTGCCGACAGCATCACCGCATCGGTGCCATCCAGTACCGCATTCGCCACGTCGGATACTTCGGCGCGGGTCGGGATCGGGCTGGTAATCATCGATTCCATCATTTGGGTCGCCGTGATGGCCAGTTTGTTGTGCGCGCGCGCCAGCTTGATCATTTTTTTCTGCAGGCCGGGAACTGCCGCATCGCCCACTTCCACCGCCAAATCACCGCGCGCCACCATAATCGCGTCGGAGGCGCTGATAATCTCCTCCAGCACCGGTATCGCCTCGGCGCGCTCGATCTTGGCCAGCAGCATCGACTTGCCGCCGGCCGCATGCATCAAATCGCGCGCCAACTTCATGTCGTCCGCCGAGCGCGGGAAAGACACCGCCAGGTAATCCGCCCTGATCAAGGCGGCTGTCTTAATGTCTTCCTTGTCCTTGTCGGTCAAGGCCGGCGCGGTCAGGCCACCGCCCTTGCGGTTGATGCCCTTGTTGTTGGACAGCACACCGCCGCGCACCACCACGCAATACACTTCGGGACCTTTGACGCCGGTGACGTGAAACTCCAGCAAGCCATCGTTAAGCAGCAGCACGGTGCCCACATCAACATCATTGGGCAATTCCTTGTAGTCAAGTCCGACCCGCTCCTGGTTGCCGGGGCCGGTCAGCGCCCCGTCAAGGATGAACGTGTCGCCTTTTTTCAGGATGATCTTGTCGTTTTGGAATTTGCTGACGCGAATCTTCGGGCCTTGCAGATCGGCCAAAATACCGACCGTGCGCCCGACTGCGGCGGCGGCGGCACGCACCGTTTCGGCGCGCTGCATGTGATCCTGCGCAGTTCCATGCGAAAAATTCATCCGCACCAGATCAACCCCGGCGCGGATCATTTGCTCCAACACTTTCTGATCGCTGGACGCGGGGCCCAGCGTTGCAACTATTTTGGTTCTACGCAGCATGTGATTCCTGATTGATTATTGTTTGGCGCGTTCTTCCAGAATCGCCACTGCCGGCAAAGTCTTGCCTTCGAGGAATTCAAGGAACGCACCGCCTGCGGTGGAGATGTAGGACACCTTGTCATAGATATCGTACTTCTGAATTGCAGCGATGGTGTCACC
>CAYTZF010000046.1:0-2878 GCA_964442265.1 uncultured Sideroxydans sp. | reverse complement strand
AAGTCGCCGTGCTGCAGTTCGTGCAGGAAGCCGCGCAGTTCTTTTTCCAACAAGACCAAATCAATCGGCGGCGCGCTGCCGCGAACGAGGTCGGGCACCTGGCAGTAGATGCAGCGCCAGTTACAGGCATTGTTGGGATTGAGATTGATGCCGATGGAAACACCGCCGGCGCGGCGCGAGACGACCGGATAGACATAGCGCAATCCGGCGCTGTCGCGGCTGTGGTCGGTCGTCGTCAGGAGGGGATTTTCCACACTGTTCAGGATTTCACCAGCGGCAGATAACGCGCCGGATCGACCGGCTTGCCCTGCTTGCGGATTTCGAAATGTAGCTTGACCCGGTCGGCATCGCTGTCGCCCATCTCCGCGATCTTCTGTCCTGTGCGCACGTTTTGCCCTTCTTTCACCACGATCCGGTCGTTGTGCGCGTAGGCGCTGAGATAGGTGGCGTTGTGTTTGATGATGACCAGTTTGCCGTAGCCGCGCAGGCCGCTGCCCGCGTACACGACTTTGCCGGCCGCGCTGGCGGTGATCGCCTGCCCGCGCGTGCCGGCGAAATCCACTCCTTTGCGGTTGGCGCCTTTGGAAAATCCGGCAATCAGCCTGCCGCGGCTGGGCATGCGCCATTCCAGCGCGCCGGTGGAATCAACAGCCGCCGCTGGCGCACCAATAACGGTCCGCGGCTGCGGCGCGCCCGCAGCACGCTCGTCCTGCATTCTTTCCGCCCTGGCCAGCGCCTTTCCCGAATACAGCAAGCGGCCCACCTTCGGCTGGCGTTTGGTCTCGCCAATTTTTGGCAATGCACGGGCAACCCGGGGCGGAGGCAGTTCGTCCACCGTGCCATCGTCGAGCGGGATGCGCAATTCCAGTACCTGCCCAATCCGGATTGCAGTCGGGTCTTTGAGGCCGTTGTAGGCGGCCACTTCCAGGTAATCCAGCCCGTCCTCGAAGGCGATGCTGTATAGCGTCTCGCCGGCCTGCACGGTGTGGCGTTTGGCGCTGTAGCGCGGCGTGCTCACCTCGGCGGCACGGCGGGTGTCGCCATATTCGACCACCGGAGCTTTCTTGCCGCCGACGCGCGGGGTGCCGCAGGCGCCCAAGGCAAGCACGAGCGTAAACAGTAGGATTTTTATCTTTGCATTCATTGCTTTCCACCCATCAGGGGAACGAACTTTACCGCATCCAGCCGGGTCTCGCGAAAACCCTTCTCCGTGCGCTCGACCAGATAAAGAAATTGTTCGGCGGTGCCGAGCGGCAACACCATCCGACCCCCAATCGCCAGTTGTTCCTTCAGCGCATCGAGCAGGGCCGGCGCGGCGCACGCCATGATGATGCCGTCGAAAGGAGCGGCATCGGCCAGGCCGGTGCTGCCGTCGGCATAGCGCAGGATGACGTTGCGCACTTTCAGTTCGCGCAGCAGTTTGCGCGCGCGCTCGTGCAACGGCTGGATGCGCTCCACGCTATAGACCTCTTTTACCAACTGCGCCAGCACCGCCGCCTGGTAGCCGCAGCCGGTGCCGATCTCCAGCACCCGCCCCAATTGTTTGCTGTTGCGCAACACTTCGATCATGCGCGCGACGATGTAAGGCTGCGAGATGGTCTGGCCGTAATTGATCGGCAACGCGACATCGTCGTAGGCGCGCCCGGCCAATGCCTCATCCACGAACAGATGGCGCGGCACATTGCCGATCGCCGCCAGCACCGCCTCGTCGCGGATGCCCTGCGCGCGCAGCCGTTCGATCATGCGCCCGCGCGTGCGCGCCGAGGTCATGCCGATGCCGGCGTGCTGCAAGTTCATGCCGCACCCATCCAGGTGCGCACCGCATCCATCTGTGTGTACTGGGTCAGGTCGATCTGCAACGGCGTGATCGACACCCGTCCCTGCGCGACGGCGGCAAAATCGGTACCCTCTCCCGCATCCTGCGCCTTGCCCACCGGGCCGACCCAGTAGATCGGCTGGCCGTGCGGATTGCTCGATTTGATCACCGGCTCCGCCTTGTGACGTTTGCCCAGCCGGGTCACTTCCATCCCCTGTAACTCGGCGTAAGGCACATCCGGCACATTTACATTCAGCAGCCAGGGTTGCGGATGGGGCAGGCACTGAAAGCGCTGCACCAGTTCCTCCGCCACGCGCGCGGCGGTTTCATAATGCTTTTCCTCATGTCCGATCAGGGAAACCGCGATGGACGGCACGCCCAGCAGAAACCCCTCGGTCGCCGCCGCCACGGTGCCGGAATAAATTGTGTCGTCCCCCATGTTGGCGCCGGAATTGATGCCGGACACGATGAGTTCGGGCTGGATGTCCAGCATCCCGCTCACCGCCAGGTGCACGCAGTCGGTCGGGGTGCCGTCCACATAATAGAAACCGCTCGCGGCCCGCTTCAGATTGAGCGGGCGGTTCAGCGTCAGCGAGTTGCTCGCCCCGCTGCGGTCGCGCTCCGGCGCCACCACTGTCACCTCGCCCAGCGCTGACAGATGCTGCGCCAGACAGGCCAGACCGGGAGCGAAATAGCCGTCGTCGTTGCTGACCAGAATCCGCATCAGGTGTTTTGCACCACGATCTTGGGGAAGGCCGCGCTGTGATCCTGCGCCATGTCGGCGATCTTCACCGCCACGCGGCGCGCGATCTGTTTATAGACCTTGCTGATCTTGCCATCCGGATCGGCCACCACCGTCGGCTTGCCGGAATCCGCCTGTTCGCGGATATGGATGTCGAGCGGCAGGCTGCCGAGGAATTCCGTATTGTAGTCGGCACACATCTTCTCCCCGCCGCCCGCACCGAAGATGTGTTCCTCGTGGCCGCATTGCGAGCAGATATGCGTGCTCATGTTTTCGACGATGCCGATGATCTTCACATCAACCTTCTCGAACATCTTGAG
>CAYTZF010000045.1:0-6164 GCA_964442265.1 uncultured Sideroxydans sp. | reverse complement strand
ATGAAAGTCGGTTTGATCGGTTGGCGCGGGATGGTGGGCTCGGTGCTCATGCAGCGCATGCGCGAAGAAAAGGATTTCGATCTGTTCGAGGCGGTGTTCTTCACCACTTCCAATGTCGGCGGCGAAGCACCCGCCGAAGGGAAGGGTATGCCGCTGAAAGATGCGCATGACCTGAATGAACTCAAAGCGATGGATGCCATCATCTCCTGTCAGGGCGGCGATTACACCACCGAGATGTTTCCCCGGCTGCGTGCCGCAGGGTGGCAGGGTTACTGGATCGATGCGGCTTCCACCCTGCGCATGGAAAAAGAGGCGGCCATCATCCTTGATCCGGTCAACCTTGGCCTCATCAAGCAATCGCTGGCAAACGGCGGCAAAAATTTCATCGGCGGTAATTGCACCAACAGCATCCTGTTGATGGGATTGGGCGGCTTGTTCCATGCCGGGTTGGTGGAATGGGTGTCGTCCATGACGTATCAAGCCGCCAGCGGCGCGGGCGCGCAGAACATGCGCGAGCTGTTGCAGCAGATGGGCGTGGCGCATGCGTCGGTGGCCGACCTGCTGGCCGATCCCCAATCACCGATCCTGGAAATCGACCGGCGTCTGACGGAGACATTGCGCTCGGGCGAGATGCCGACTGCCAACTTTGGTGCGGCGTTGGCGGGTAGCCTGATTCCGTGGATCGACAAACAGCTCGACAATGGCCAGTCCAAGGAAGAATGGAAGGGGTGTGCCGAAGTCAACAAGATCCTCGGCACGGAACACGTCATTCCGGTGGATGGCTTGTGCGTGCGCATCGGCGCGATGCGTTGCCATAGTCTGGCGTTGACGCTCAAGCTCAAACGCGATGTGCCGTTAAGCGAAATCGAAACGCTGATTCGCCACAGCAACCCATGGGTCAAATTTGTACCAAACCAGCGCGAATCAACTGTACGCGAACTAAATCCGGTCGCGGTGGCCGGCAAGCTGGACATCGCTGTTGGTCGTGTACGGAAGATGGAGATGGGCGCGGAATACGTCAGTGCATTTGTTTGCGGCGACCAATTGCTGTGGGGCGCGGCTGAGCCGTTGCGCCGTATGTTGCGCATTTTGCTGGACAAGTAGGTTGAAGAAAAACGGTTGAATACCGCCGCTTAGTGTTTAAACCTAGAGGGGTTGTGAGCTTGCATCACTAACCCTCTGATGTTAGTCTGATTATTGTCAGGGAAAGAAAAAGGTGTCGGCGTGCTGAAAACGATCTTAAAAACTTCGGGCTGTGCAGTCTTGCTGCTGGTTCTGAACGCGGCAAATGCGACCGGTCTTGGCGGTATCGTAGTTTCTTCCAATCTGGGCCAGCCGTTGCAGGCTGAAATCGAATTGGTCGCGGTGGATAAGGCGGAACGCGCAAGTATTACCGCGCGGTTGGCCCCGGCTGATGCATTCAAACGCGCCGGCATTGATTATCCCTACGCGCTGCCCCGACTCAAATTTGAAATTGCCAACCGCGACAGCGACCAGCCGCGCATTCGCATCACGTCGGCCCGGCCGGTCAACGAGCCTTTCGTGACATTGCTGGTCGAGGCGGTTTGGTCGTCCGGCAAGCTGATGCGCGAATACACCTTTCTGCTGGATCCGATCGGTTTCAATCCGCCCGAGCAGGCAGCGCTGATCATTCCTCCGGTTACCCCGTCCATGACGCCCGTTGCGGCAGAACCGGTCGCGGCAGAACCGGTCGCCCCTGAGATTGTCCCCGCCGCCCCGGTTGCGACAGAAACGCCAGTCGCCGAAGTCGCGACCGTCGCCGAACCGACATCAGCCAAGGCCGAAGAGGAAGCGACGGCGACCCCGGAACAGGCCACGCTGCCCGCCGCGGTCAGTGTGGATAAAGTGGAAACTGCACCCGCGCACGAGGATGTCTTGAGCCGGGAAGAGTCCATTCCGCTGGACGAGGCGCAAAGCGCGCCCATTGCAGTGGTGCGCGGGGATACCCTGAGCAAGATTGCGCTGAAAACCAAACCGGCAGAGGTCAGTCTGGAGCGCATGCTGGTTGCCCTCTACCGCGCCAACACTCACGCCTTCGCGGGCAAGAATATGAATCGGCTAATGGCGGGCAAGATCATCAATTTGCCGGATGCCGCCCAGATTGAAGCGGTGGGACAACGTGAAGCGGTGCGCGAGTATCGCGCCCAGGTGGCCGATTGGAACTCGTATCGTCAGCAACTTGCCGCTGCCCGTGCCGCCACGACCGGGCAAGCCAGCGCACAGAGCGCATCCGGCAAGGTGACTGCCTCGGTTGCCGAACCCGCTGCCGCAAAAGATTCTGCCAGGGAGGTGCTAAAGCTGTCGAAGGGCGAGGCGCCCGGGGATGAAGCGGCGGGTTCAAAATCAACCAGTGAGGCGGAAGATGCCATTGCGCGCGAAAAAGCCTTGCAGGATGCGGAGGAGCGCACGGTATTGCTGGAAAAAAATGTCAAGGATCTGGAGCGTCTGGCGGAATTGAAAAAACAGCAGGCGCAAACCGGCGCAATCTCGGCGGCCGCTGCGGTGACGGGCGTTGCCACGGCGGAAGTGCCAAGATCCGCCAAACCCGCAGTGCCTGTTGCGTCGGTGGCGCAAGCGGAGGCGCCGTCGTTCCTTGACGAGTTGCTTGCCAATTCCTTGTTGCTCGCGGTCGCGGCCGGAGTATTGGCTTTGCTGGGAGGCGGTTTTTGGTGGTCGCGCCGGCGCGGCAGGGTCCAGCCACCCCTCGCGGCAAGCACGAACGGCGATCCGGGAAGCTCCACCGGACGCATAGCGGAGCCCATTGTGCCTTCGCCTGAAACCGGCGATTTCACCCGTAACGATGCCGATGCGGCGGGGGGTGAGCAAAACACTGATGAAGTTGATCCGCTGGCGGAAGCCGATCTATTCCTGTCATTCGGGCGTGATGCGCAAGCCGAAGAAGTATTGAAGGATACCTTGTCGAAAACCCCCGGTGATCTGCCTGTTACCCTTAAACTGCTTTCAATCTATGCCAATCGCAAGGATGCCAATGCATTCCTGACTTATGCGCGCCAAGTCAAGGAAGGCGGCGATGAAGGGGCCTGGTCCACGGTTGCCGCCATGGGGCGCGAGATGGAACCGAATAATCCGCTTTATGGAGGCACGGGCGAGGCAGTCGCCGAGTCGTCTGCGGCGACGGGTCAAGCTGCCAATGCAGCGGTTGATTTTGATCTCGGATTTGGTTCAAACGCGACATCGCAGCCAACGGATTTTCTGTCGACCGAAGTGATGCACGCGGAAGATATCGCGCCTCTATCTACTGACAATGAAGCGCCGGGCTTGGTCGACACCATGATCACCGAGCCGCCGTCACAGGAAACGACCGCGATTCTCTCCAGTGAAGAGCTGCGTGGCGCCCAGGAAGCGCCGATGGATTTCGATATCACCGGCACTCGCCTGCCGGACAGCCCGGTCACCGCTCCTGAAAAATATACACAAGCTGACGATCTGGTGTTCGATGTGACTTCGACCAATCCCGGTACGGCGGCCGCTGAGACCATTACCGAATCAGCCGAAACGCCACATAACGCGGCCGACGATTTGATATTCGATGTGACTGCGACCCATCCCGGCGTGCCCGCGATGGAGCCGGACACGCAGTCTCCGGGAGATGACGGCGGGCTGACCTTCAATCTGGATATTCCGGACACTTTCAAACAGTCGGCGCAGGATCAGGCCGATGTCCCGCTGGAAATCGGCCTGGGTGACATCAGTCTGGATATGGATGGCGGCGCGGCCGGCGGCGACACGGTTTCCGACAAGGGTGAGCACTGGCAGGAAGTCGCCACCAAACTTGATTTGGCCAAGGCCTATCAGGAGATGGGTGATGCGGCCGGGGCGCGTGAGATTCTGGACGAGGTAATGCGCGATGGCGACGAGCAACAGCGTGCCAGCGCGCAAACCATGCTCGATCAACTCTGAACCATGCGGATGAATTTGACGGCAGCCATCCGGCTGCCGTTTTCATTTGAGTGAGCTTGTGATGCCCCATCCGGCAGTTCAAATCATCGTCTGGATATCGCTGGCGTTTCTGGCGCAACGATTGTTGCCGATCCCTCTGGCCTTGTTCTGTGTGGTCCTGCTGGCGTTGGCCCTCAAGCTGTGCGCGCAACAACTGTTGAAGTTGCTCAAACGCACGCGCTGGATCATGTTTTCCTTGTTGCTGATCTATGCCTACTCGACACCGGGTGCCGCGCTGGTCGGGGCGTGGGGTGTATATGCGCCAACACTGGAAGGATTGACCGATGGCGCGTTGCAACTGATGCGCCTGCTGGCAATGCTGTCCAGTCTGGCGATTCTGCTGTCATTGCTCAACCGTGCCCAATTCATTGGCGGGATTTATACCCTGGCGTATCCCTTGCGCTGGATCGGTATCGAACGCGAGCGCGCCGCCGTGCGCCTGGCGCTGACCCTGCAATACGCCGAACCCGCCATGGGTGAAACCGCGGCCGATTGGCGCGGCGCGATCCGCCATGCGCTGAAAATGCCGTCCGTCAAGGACGGGCATATCGGGCTGCATCGACCGCATTGGCGCGCCATCGACGGGCTTGGCCTCATTTTTGGTGCGGCCATGCTCTGGCTGGGGGTGCGATGAGAATCGCACTCGGCGTGGAGTATGACGGTAGCGCCTACCACGGTTGGCAGAGCCAGCCCGACGTGCCCAACGTGCAGGATGCGCTGGCGGCCGCGCTGGCACAGATCGGCGGTGACCCGGTGGGGGTGCACACCGCCGGCCGCACCGACACCGGCGTGCATGCGCTGGAGCAGGTCGTGCATTTCGACACCCCTGCGGTGCGCCCGCTCTCGGCCTGGGTGCGAGGGGCGAATGCCCTGTTGCCGCGGGACATTGCCGTGCTGTGGGCGCACGCCGTGCCGGATGAATTTCATGCGCGCTTCTCGGCACAGGCGCGTAGTTACCAGTATGTGCTGGTAAATCGTCCGTCACGCGTCGGTGTGCATCACGGCAAGGTGGGCTGGTTCCATCTCCCGCTGGACGTGGCGGCAATGCAGGCGGCGGCAAAATTGTTGCTGGGTGAACACGATTTCAGCGCCTTCCGTGCCGCGGAATGCCAGGCCAAATCGCCAGTCAAGCACCTGACCCGGCTCGGCATCCGGCAGCAGGGTGACACGATCTTTTTCGATCTGACCGCCAATGCCTTTCTGCACCACATGGTGCGCAACATCGTCGGCTGTCTGGTGTATGTCGGCAAGGGCAAACAACCGCCGCAGTGGATGAGGGAAGTGCTGGAAGGCCGCGACCGCAGCCGCGCCGCGCCGACGTTTGCGCCGCACGGTCTTTATCTCAAACGTATTCACTACGACGCATCGTGGCGATTGCCCCAGCTCCATTTTGAATAGCAGGTAAAATGCGGCAATGACCAGAATCAAGATTTGCGGCATTACCCGTTCCGGGGATTTGCGCGCGGCCACCCGGGCAGGCGCGCATGCCATCGGGCTGGTATTCTACGAGGCCAGTCCGCGCAATGTGACCATTCCGCAGGCGTCCCATTTAATGCATGCTGTCGAACCCTTCATCAATAAAGTTGGTCTATTCGTCAATCCCGCGCCAGAAGAAGTCGAGACCATATTGCGCTTCGTTGCGCTGGATACTTTGCAGTTCCACGGCGAAGAATCGGCGGAATTCTGCCGCCAGTTCGGCAAGCCGTACCTGAAGGCGATCCGGGTCAAAGCGGGGGTGGATTTGGTAGAATGCGCGGCCCGTTACGCGGACGCGCAGGGCTTGTTGCTGGATGCCCATGTCGAGGGTGTGCAGGGCGGCAGCGGCGAGACGTTCGACTGGAAGCTGATTCCGCATAACTTGCCGTTGCCGGTGATTCTGTCCGGCGGTTTGCATGCGGGTAATGTGGCAGAGGCGATCAAACAGATAAGCCCTTACGCGGTGGATGTGTCCAGCGGCGTGGAGGCGGCAAAGGGAATCAAGGATGCGGCGAAAATCGCGGCATTCGTCAACGAGGTGAAGCGAATCGATGTACAACTATCCCGATAAGAACGGCCATTTCGGCCCCTACGGCGGCATCTACGTCGCCGAGACGCTAATGGGAGCGCTGGAAGAGCTGAAGGCCGCCTATGAAAAGTACCGTGACGACCCCGAATTCATCGCCGAATTCGAGCGCGACCTGAAG
>CAYTZF010000044.1:0-15337 GCA_964442265.1 uncultured Sideroxydans sp. | reverse complement strand
CCGAGCGGACACGAATTCCCGGCAGCGGCGGACGAGAGCATTCTGGAAGCCGCGCTGACGCACGGCCTGCTGCTGCCTTACAGTTGCCGCAACGGCGCCTGCGGCGTGTGCAAGGGCAAGGTCGTGACGGGCAAAGTGGATTACGGCGAACACCAGGACACGACCCTGACCGACGCGGAGAAAGCGGCCGGAATGGCGCTGTTCTGCTGTGCCACGCCGCTATCGGATCTGGTGATCGAGAGTCACGAAGTGAGCCGGGTACAGGAGATTCCGGTGAAGATGTTGCCCTGCCGCGTAGAGAAGATGCAGAAAGTGGCGGACGATGTGATGGTGCTGTCGCTCAAGCTGCCCGCCAACGAACGCCTGCAATTCCTTGCCGGACAATACATCGACATCCTGCAAAAAGACGACAAGCCGCGCAGCTTTTCGCTGGCCAATGCGCCGCACGATGACGCCTTCCTCGAACTGCATGTGCGCAACATCGCCGGCGGCACCTTCACCCGGCACGTGTTCAACCGCATGAAGGAGCGCGACATCCTGCGCATCAAGGGACCGCTCGGCACATTCTTCCTGCGCGAGGAGATCGACAAGCCCATCGTCTTCGTCGCCAGCGGCACCGGTTTCGCGCCGGTCAAGGCGATCATCGAACACGCGCTCAAGATCGACTTCCAGCGCGAGATGCATTTCTACTGGGGCGTGCGCAAAGTATCCGATCTGTACATGCTGGGCAAAATCAGAACCTGGGAGGCCGCCGGCATCAAATTCGTGCCGGTGGTATCGGATGAGGCTTGGGACGGTCGCACCGGCTTCGTACACGAAGCGGTGTTGCAGGATTTCAGCGATCTTTCCGGCTATGCGGTGTATGCCTGCGGCGCACCGGTGGTCGTGGAGGCGGCGCACCGCGATTTCACCGCGCAACGCGGTTTGCCGCACGAGTCATTCTTCTCCGACGCGTTCACGTTCGCGCCGAAGAAGTAGCTTCCCCGATCTTTGTCGCGAGCTGGTAATACTTGAACGCCTCGTCCGGCTTGTACTGTTTTTCCGCCAGTTGCGCCAGCATGGTGTAGGCCTCGCGACTTGGCTGCAGGCTGAGGCTGGCATCCAGATAGCTCTGCGCCTTGCCCCACAATTCCTGATGCAGGCAGAGTTTTCCCAGCGCCAACATCAACCCGGCATCGTCGTGATGCGCGGCCAGCCACGCCTCCGCCTGCTCGATCTGCGCCACCACGCTGCCCTCGCGGCAGTCGCCATACAACGCGACCAGGTCACTATTCCACTCGCTGTTCAGGCTTTCCGTCAGCACCTGGCGCGCCAGCGCGCATTCCCCCGCCTGCATGAACACGCGCGCCGCCTCGGCGGCGATTGCCGCCGCGCGCCGCACCTCGGTCGGCATCTTTTTCCACACCCCGCGCAATGCCTGCCCGTTGCCCGCGCTCACGCGCAATTTTTCCAGCCAGGCATGCTGGCGCATCTGTTGCGCCATGGTCTGGTGGATCGCGTCGCGCTTCTCCAGTTGGCTCGCCAGCTCCAGCACCGCGTCCCAGTTGTGCGCCTGTTGCTGCGCCTTCAACTCCAGCGTCATCGCGCCCAGATGTTTGCGCACCCCGGTGTCGCTCAGCGTTTGCAATTCGGCCAGCGCCGCCTGCGGCTGGTGCTGTTCGAGCTCGAACTCCGCCTTCGCCATCAGGCGCATGGTGTCTTCCCCCGGCACCTTGCCTGCCGGTTCGGCCAGGTAAGCATCGCGCCGCTCAAAATGGCGCAGTGCATGCGCCGCGCGCGCGGCAATGACGGCATTCAGCGCGGGCTGCTCACCCAGCTCAAGCGCGCGTTGGGCGGCCTTTTCCGCCGTCGTGTAGCGCCCCTCGAAATAAGCGGTCAGCGCATCCAGCATTGCCGCGCGTCCTTTTTTCTCCGCGCGCGCGGCGCGAAAGCGGCGCACATAGTCCGGCAGTTGCAGAGTGTGGGCGATCCCGCGCAGAAGCAAATAGCCGAGCACAAAGGCCGCCATCAGGGCGAGCACGAACAGGGTGAAAGATAATTCGACGCGGTACGGCGGAACTGCCAGCAACACATAACCGGGATACCCGGCGGCGACGGCCAGCGCCACCGCCAGCACAAACAGCAGCAGCAGCCAGACCAGGGATTTCATCGCTCCGCCCGTTCCTGTGCCGCGCGGTAGGTGCGCGCCGCTTCCAGGGTCGGGCCGAGATCGGGCAAGGCAACCGCCAGATTCGCCGCCGCCAATTTTTCCAGCAGGCGTTGCGCGCTGCGCGTTTCGTTCGCACTGGCGTCGAAGTAACGCGCGAGCCAACCCTGCACAGTGGCCAGTTCGCGGCGGAAACCGGCTTCATCACGCGACAACATGGACAGCCGCGCCGACAGCAGCACCAGCTTCAGGTTTTCGCGCACAAAGAAGGATTGCGACGGCGACAGCAGCGGCATCTCGGCCTGCCGCGTATTTTCGATACGGATCAGCTGGCGCAGATCCTGCCATAGCTCGCGCCAGAAGCGCTGCCAGGGATTGCCGCCGGGGGAAGATGGCGCCGCGTCCGGCGAGTTCGGCGCCGGACGCATTTCCTGCGCCAGCGGCAACTGCTCGGCCAGTGCAATCAGGCGGTCAAGCTGGCGGTGCAATCCCGGCACATCGGCTTCCGGCAGCGCGCGCAGGCGCTCGATATCACGCTCGATGTGCTGGCGCAGATCGGCCGCGCCGGCGCGTTGCGAGCGCTGCAAACGGCTGGCTGCATTTTGCAGCGCAATCAGCGCGGCTTTCACGTTGCCCGACAACTGCAACTGCTGCTCGGCGATCAGCAGCACCTGCTCCACGTCCGCCAGCAACGTCTGCTCGCGGCTGCCGGCCAGATCCTGATAGAGCGCATCCAGCGTCGCCCGCTGCATGGCGGTTTCGGCGAAACGACTTTCCAGCACACTCAATTTGCCGCCCAGTTCGCGGGTCAATTCCTGGTTCTGCGCAATCAGTGTCTGGTTTGCCTTGCTCACGCCTTCCGCCTCGGCCAGGCGCTGCGCCACCAGTTGTTGCAACTGGTTGGTCCGGTGGTTGGCATCCAGCCATTGCCAGACGAACACCACAGCCAGCAGTACCAGGATGAGCTGGGTCAGCGACAGGCGCGCCAGCCGGTCCGGCTTGGGCGCGGGTTGCTCTGGAACGGCGGCGGGTAGGTTTTCTTCGCTCATCATCTGCTCATGCTTTGCGTTGTGCGGCCCATGCTATCAAACCGGCACACAATCCGTCATCCCCGCTGGCGGTGGTCAACACCGATTGCCAGCCGGCGGCGCGCGCCGCCGAGGCAATGCGCGGGTGCGGCACCAGTAGCGGAACCGACTTGATTGCGGCAGCCGCCGTGCCCAGCACCGCATCCAGATGCGCCAGCGCCTCGCTGCTGGTCAGTGTGATCGCGTCTGGCCGGGCCGCCTGCAGGGCAGCAACATCCAGCGCCGCCTGGCTGCGCCGGTAGCAAGTGACATATTCCACCTCGGCGCCGCGCGCTTTGAGCGTATTGCCCAGCAGCTCGCGACCGCCGTCGCCGCGCAGAATGGCGATGCGCCAGCCGGAAATCTGCTGCAACTCCGGCAAGGCCAGCAGCGCCTCGCTGTCGAAACGGTCGCGCGGCGCGAGCACCGATGCCACGCCGAGAGCGCGCAAGGCGCGCGCGCTGCCTTGGCCGACGGCGGCGGCACGCACGCCGGGCGGCATTGAGCGCAATGTCCGCATGGCGTAATGCACGGCGTTCGGACTGATGAAGATGAGCAGTTGGAATTGTGCCGCGCGTTGCGCGAAATCGCGCAGGGCGGATGGATCAGAGGCCGGCTCGATCTCCAGCAACGGGAACAGTAGCGGGCTGCCGCCCAGCGCCTGAATCTGTGCGGCCAGTCCGGCGGCCTGGTGACGCGGGCGCGTGACGGCGATGCGCAGCCCGGCGAGTGGTGCGTCAGCCATTTAAAGCCGCGAGGATTTCGCCCGCACCCTGTTGCAGCAAATCTTGCGCGACCGCTTCACCAAGTGCTTCCGGCGCGTCGGCTGCCGCAGTCTGCTCGGCACGCAACAGGCGGCTGCCGTCCGGCGTGGCGACAAAGCCCCGCAGGCGCAACTGGCCCTCCTGCATCTCGGCGAAACCGCCCAGCGGCACCTGACAACTGCCCGCCAGCGCGCGGCTCATGGCGCGCTCCGCCAGCACGCAGGTCGCGCTGTCGGCATGGTGCAACGGCGCCAGCAGCGCCTTGAGATCGGCGCGGTCGGCGCGCGTTTCGATGCCGAGCGCGCCCTGCCCCACGGCGGGCAGACTATCGTAGCTGGACAGGATGGCGCGGATGCGCTCACCCAGTCCCAGCCGTTTCAGCCCGGCAGCGGCCAGAATGATTGCGGCGTATTGTCCTTCGTCCAGTTTGCGCAGCCGGGTTTGCACGTTGCCGCGCAAAGGCTCGATGCGCAAATGCGGAAAGTTTGCACGCAACTGGCTTTCGCGGCGCAGGCTGGAGGTGCCGACAATGCTGCCCGGCGGCAAATCCTGCAGCGCGGCGTAATCGTTGGAGACGTAAGCATCGCGCGGGTCTTCGCGCTCAACGATGCAGGCCAGCGCAAACCCCGGCGGCAGGTACATCGGCACGTCCTTCAGCGAATGCACGGCAAGATCGGCGCTGCCGTCCTCCAGCGCGGTTTCCAGTTCCTTCACGAACAAGCCCTTGCCGCCGATCTTGGACAGCGTGACATCGAGAATCTGGTCGCCCCGGGTGGTCATGCCGAGAATTTCGACTGAGGTTTGCGGGTATAATGCGCGCAGCCTGTCCCGGATGTGTTCCGCCTGCCATAAGGCCAGCGCGCTTTCGCGCGAGGCGATGACCAAACGGGAAGGTAGGGTGAAAGTGGCTTGAGTCATCTTTATTTCCTGGTGTTTATTTTGTCAGAAGCGCGGCGCATTCTAGCAGGAGCGCCGCGCTTTTGCGCCCACGACGTTTAATATGAAAACCAACCTGATCGCCGTTTCTACTTCAATTTCGAGCAAAGACGCGCCCCTGCGCGACGACATCCGCCTGCTCGGCCGCATCCTCGGCGACACCCTGCGCGAGCAGGAAGGCGAAGCGACCTATGCGCTGATCGAGAGCATCCGCCGCGCCGCGGTGGGCTTCCGCAAAACCCAGGACGAGCGCGACGGCGAAAAGCTGGAACAGATGCTGGACACCCTGTCGCCGGAAGAAACGTTGCTGGTGGTGCGCGCCTACAGTTATTTCTCGCAACTCTCCAACATCGCCGAAGACCTGCACCACAACCGGCGCCGCCGCGCCCACCTGAAGGCCGGCTCAAAACCGCAGGAAGGCAGCCTGCAGCGCGTGCTGCTAAATGCCGGGGCACAAAAGGTGGCGCAAACGGCAGTGCAGGCATTCTTCGACAAGGCGCTCATTTCGCCCGTGCTCACCGCGCACCCGACCGAAGTGCAGCGCAAGAGCATCCTCAACTGCCAGCTCATCATTTCCAGTTTGCTGGCCGACCGCGACCGCCTCGACATGACCCCGGAAGAACTGGAAGAAAACGAGGAAACCCTGCGCCGCTTCGTGCTCATCCTGTGGAGCACGCGCATGCTGCGAACCGCCAAGTTATCGGTGCAGGATGAGGTCAAGAACGGCCTGTCGTTCTACGATTACACTTTCCTGCGCGAGATCCCCAAGCTGTACGGCGACATCGAAAAAAAACTGGAAAAACATTTCGGCCGGCCGTTCGACCTGCCTTCTTTTCTGCGCGTCGGCAGCTGGATCGGGGGCGACCGCGACGGCAATCCTTTCGTCACCCATGAAGTGATGCTGGATGCGGCACAGCGCCATTCCGCCACCGCGCTAGACTACTACCTGTCCGAGACCAACCTGCTCAGCGCGCGCCTCAGCCTGTCCAACCGCCTGGTCGATATCAGCCCCGAACTGGCCGCCTTTGCCGCCGCGTCGCCCGACCAGGCCGAAAGCCGCGCGGACGAACCCTATCGGCGCGCGCTGATCGCCATCTATGCGCGGCTGGTTGCCACCAGCGAACATCTGGGCCACCGCGTGTCGCATCAGCACCCCGTCAGCAAGACGGTGATGCCTTACACCGGCGCGGCCGAATTCATCGCCGAACTCGACATCGTGATCCATTCGCTGGAACGCCACGGCGCGTTCTATCTGTCGCGCGGACGCATGCGCGAACTGCGCCGCGCCGCCGAGGTGTTTGGCTTCCATCTGGCGCCGCTGGACATGCGCCAGCACAGCGGCGTGCACGAACAGGTGACCGGAGAATTGCTGGCAAAAGCCGGGCTTGCCGATTATGCGCAACAGGATGAAAACGCGCGCCGCCGCACCCTGCTCGATGCTTTGCAACAAGGCAAATTTCTGTCGCCGGAGCTGGATGATTTCTCGCCCGCCGCGCGCAGCGAACTGCTACTGATGCGCACCGCCGCCGAGATCCATCGCCGTTTCGGCGCGGCCGCGCTGCCCAACTACATCATCTCCAAAACCGACGCGGTGAGCGATTTGCTGGAAGTGGCGCTGATGCTGCAACAGAGCGGGCTGCTGCAAGGCAACGATCTGCAGCTCAACATCATCCCGCTGTTCGAGACGATCGAGGACTTGCGCGGCTGCGGCGTCATCATGGACGAGCTGTTCGCGCTGCCGTATTACCGCGAGCTGCTGCGCGGCCGCGGCAACACGCAGGAAGTGATGCTGGGCTATTCCGACAGCAACAAGGACGGCGGCTATCTCACCGCCAACTGGGAACTGTACAAGGCCGAACTGGAACTGGTGCGCGTGTTCGAAAAACACGGCATCGAGCTGCGCCTGTTCCACGGCCGCGGCGGCACCGTCGGGCGCGGCGGCGGCCCCAGCTTCCAGGCCATCCTCGCCCAGCCGCCGGGCAGCGTGAACGCGCAGATCCGCATCACCGAACAGGGCGAAGTCATCTCCAGCAAATACTCCGACCCCGAGATCGGCCGGCGCAACCTCGAGATTCTGGTCGCGGCCACCATGGAAGCCACCCTGCTGCACCCGCACGGCGACGACTCTGCCATGCCGGAATTCCACCGCATCATGGAAGCGATGAGCCTGGACGCCTTTGCCGCCTATCGTCAACTGGTGTACGAAACCCCCGGCTTCACCGAATTTTTCTTTGCCGCCACGCCGATCCGCGAAATTGCCGAACTCAACATCGGCAGCCGCCCGTCGTCGCGCAAGGCGACCGACCGGATCGAAGACCTGCGCGCCATTCCCTGGGTGTTCAGCTGGGGCTTGAACCGCGCCCTGTTGCCCGGCTGGTTCGGCTTCGGCAGCGCCGCCAAACAATTCATCGCGCGCGAAGGCCATGCCGGGTTGAAACAACTGCAGGCGATGAACCAGCAATGGGCGTTCTTCCGCGGCCTGCTGTCCAACATGGACATGGTGCTATCAAAGACCGACCTCGGCATCGCCTCGCGCTATGCCGAGCTGGTGCCGGACGAGGCGCTGCGCGAGCGCGTTTTTGGCGCCATTGAAGCCGAATGGCAAACCACCCTCGACATGCTGTTCAAGATCACCGGCGCCAAGCACCTGCTGCAAAGCAACCCCACCCTGGCGCGCAGCCTGACCACGCGCACCCCTTACATCGACCCGCTCAACCACTTGCAAGTCTCGCTCTTGCACCGCCACCGCAACGGCGACGACGATGAAAAGGTAAAGCGCGCCATCCACCTCACCATCAACGGCATCGCCGCCGGATTGCGCAACAGCGGCTGACCGGGGCGCCACACCATGCTCGCCGCGCTGTTGGCCGTCGTCTTCGGCATCGCCCTGCTGGTATGGAGCGCCGACCGCTTTGTCGAAGGCGCCGCCGCCGTCGCGCGGTATTTCGGCATGCCGGCATTGCTGATTGGCATGGTGGTGGTCGGCTTCGGCACTTCCGCCCCGGAAATCACGGTGTCCGTCCTCGCCGCCGCGCAGGGCAACCCCGGCATCGCGCTCGGCAATGCCTACGGTTCCAACATCGCCAACATCGCGCTGATCCTCGGCCTGACCGCCCTGACCGCCCCGATCACCGTGCATTCGCAGGTGGTGCGCAAGGAATTGCCGCTGCTGATCGCGGTGACCGCCCTCGCTGTCTGGCAGCTTTGGGATGGCAAAGTCAGCCGTGCCGATGCCTGGGGGTTGCTGGGTGTCTTTGCCGTGGTGATGGGCTGGAGCATCCTCCGGGGAATTCGCCAAAAGCCGGATGCGCTGGGAGACGAAACGGAACAGGAATTGCGCCTGCATCCCATGCCGCTCAAGCGGGCGATCTTCTGGCTGATTATCGGCCTGACACTGCTTATCATCAGCTCGCGCATCCTGGTCTGGGGCGCGGTGGAAATTGCCCGCGACTTCGGCGTCAGCGATCTGGTCATCGGCCTCACGGTGGTTGCGGTCGGCACCTCGCTGCCGGAACTCGCCTCGTCCATCATCGCCGCCCGCAAAGGCGAGCATGATCTCGCGCTCGGCAACGTGCTCGGCTCCAATCTGTTCAACACCCTCGCCGTGGTCGGGATAGCCGGGCTGATCCAGCCGATGTCCGTCGGCGCGGAAGTCATTGCGCGCGACATCCCGGTCATGGCCGCGCTGACCGTCATGCTCTTTGTTTTCTGCCTCGGTCTCCGCGCCGCACCGTGCATCAACCGCCTCAAGGGCGGAATTCTGCTGTCATGCTACGTCGCCTACACGGCCTTCCTGATCACCACCTCATTCCCCGCCTAACGAGAAAGGCGATTTTCACACTAAGCCGGCCAAAGCCCGCAACGCGCGCTTTGCTGTTGGCAAGCTGATCGTCGCAATGTCACCCATGAAGTTCCGTTATTGGCCGACCTGCGCCAGATTGATGAATAAAACTCAAATGTCGGCACTTCAATCAAGAGCCGACAGTCTGAGTTAGAACCGGGAGCGGACATCCATATTGCCCGATCCAATATCAATTTCAGCAAATCGCTAATGCCCGTTCAGGCTGCAAGCCACCCTCCCCTCAACTCACCCATCACCCCGGCAGCATTTGATAAAGCGCGAGATCCCGCGCTGAATAGCAGCAGAAGATGACCTCCTGCAACGAGGCATCGCGGCTCACGAAATCGCGCACCGTGTGCACCGCGATGTGCGCGGCCGGTTCCTTTGGATAACCGTAGACGCCGGTGCTGATGGACGGGAAGGCGATGGAGCGGATGCCGTGGGCGGCGGCGATTTCCAGCGAGCGGCGGTAGCAGGAAGCCAGTTGCGCCGCTTCGCCGTTTTGCCCGCCCTGCCAGACCGGCCCCACGGTGTGGATGACGTAGCGCGCCGGCAGAAGATAACCCCTGGTGAGTTTGGCGTCGCCGGTGGCGCAGCCGCCGAGGATGCGGCATTCGGCCAGGAGTTGCGGCCCCGCCGCGCGGTGGATGGTGCCGTCCACGCCGCCACCGCCAAGCAGGGAATGGTTCGCCGCGTTGACGATGGCATCGACCCGCAGGGTGGTGATGTCAGCTTCGAGGGCGCGGATGAGGGCGGCCACGTTCCCCCGCTATTTCACGCAGTCCACGTAATACAAGCGCTCGCCCTCGATCATGTCCGCCACCAGGCCGTGGATGTCGGTCTCGAAGCCGGGGAATTTGCTGTTGAAATCGCGCGCGAATTTGAGGTAATCGACGATGGTTTTGTTGAATCGCTCGCCGGGGATCAGCAGCGGGATGCCGGGCGGATAGGGGGTGAGCAGCACCGCCGTGACGCGGCCTTCCAGGTCGTCGATGGCCACGCGCTCGATTTCGTCGTGCGCCATTTTGGCGAAGGCGTCGGACGGTTTCATCGCGGGCTGCATGTCGGACAGATACATTTCGGTGGTCATCTTGGCCACGTTGTTGGTTTTGTAGGTGTCGTGGATCTGCTGGCACAGGTCGCGCAGGCCGGTGCGCTCGTATTGCGGGCGTTTGGCGGCGAACTCCGGCAGGATGCGCCAGATCGGCGCGTTCTTGTCGTAGTCGTCCTTGAACTGTTGTAGCGCGGCGAGCAGGGTGTTCCAGCGACCTTTGGTGATGCCGATGGTGAACATGATGAAGAAGGAATACAGGCCGCATTTCTCGACGATGACGCCGTGCTCGGCCAGGTATTTGGTAACCATCGCGGCGGGGATGCCGTAGTCGGCGAAGTCGCCGTCCACATCCAGCCCCGGCGTGATGACGGTGGCCTTGATCGGGTCGAGCATGTTGAAACCTTCGGCCAGTTTGCCAAAGCCGTGCCACTTGTCGTCCGGATGCAGCATCCAGTCGTCGCGCTCGCCGATGCCTTCGTCGGCGATGTTGTCCGGCCCCCACACCTTGAACCACCAGTCGGCCTCGAACTCCTCGTCCACCTTGCGCATGGCGCGGCGAAAATCCAGCGCTTCGGCGATGCTTTCCTGCACCAGCGCGGTGCCGCCCGGCGGCTCCATCATCGCGGCCGCCACGTCGCACGAGGCGATGATGGCGTATTGCGGCGAGGTGGAGGTGTGCATCAGATAGGCTTCGTTGAACACATGGCTGTTCAACTGGCGCGACTCCGGCTCGCGCACCAGAATCTGCGACGCCTGCGACAAACCGGCCAGCAGTTTGTGCGTCGATTGGGTGGCGAAGATCATCGATTCCCTGGCGCGCGGACGGCTGCGGCCGATGGCGTGCATGCTGTTGTAGAAATCGTGGAACGCCGCATGCGGCAGCCAGGCTTCGTCAAAATGCAGGGTGTCGATTTTGCCGTCCAGCATTTCCTTCAGCGTCTCGACGTTGTACAGCACGCCGTCATAGGTGCTCTGCGTGATGGTGAGGATGCGCGGTTTCTTTTTCTTGTCCCTGATGAACGGGTTGGCGTCGATTTTTTTCTGGATGCTGGCCATGTCGAATTCCGATTTCGGAATCGGGCCGATGATGCCGAAGTTATTGCGCGTCGGGGTGAGGAACACCGGAACCGCGCCGGTCATCATGATCGCGTGCAGGATGGATTTGTGGCAGTTGCGGTCCACCACCACGATGTCGTCCGGCGCGACGGTGGAGTGCCACACGATTTTGTTGGAGGTCGAGGTGCCATTGGTGACGAAGAACAGGTGGTCCGCATTGAAGATGCGCGCCGCGTTGCGCTCGCTGGCCGCGACCGGGCCGGTGTGGTCGAGCAATTGTCCCAGCTCATCCACCGCGTTGCACACATCGGCGCGCAGCATGTTCTCGCCGAAGAACTGGTGGAACATCTGCCCCACCGGCGCTTTGAGGAAGGCTACGCCGCCGGAGTGTCCCGGACAGTGCCAGGAATAGGAGCCGTCCTGCGCGTAGTCAAGCAGGGCGCGGAAGAACGGCGGCGCCAGCGAATTGAGATAGGCTTTCGCCTCGCGAATGATATGGCGCGCCATGAATTCCGGCGTGTCCTCGTGCATATGGATGAAGCCGTGCAGCTCGCGCAGGATGTCGTTCGGGATGTGGCGCGAGGTGCGCGTCTCGCCGTACAGATAGATGGGAATGTCGGCATTGCGGAAACGCAGCTCGCGCACAAAGGCGCGCAGGGTTTTCAGCGCGGCCTCGGTTTCTTCCTTGCTGCCGCTGCCGAATTCCTCGTCGTCGATCGACAGCAGAAACGCCGAGGCGCGGCTTTGCTGTTGCGCGAACGAAGTCAGGTCGCCGTAACTGGTCACGCCCAGCACTTCCATACCTTCTTTTTCGATGGCATCCGCCAGTGCGCGGATGCCGAGCCCGCTGGCATTTTCCGAGCGAAAGTCCTCGTCGATGATGATGATGGGGAACCTGAACTTCATGGCTTGGCCTCTGGTGGGGTGATGTTGACTGGCGCGAATTGTCGCAGATTGAGCCGGCGATTTGGGGCGGTTATTTGCGCCGGGGATAGGGGGTGGCCAGGGTGGCCACCAGGTCGCCCAGCACCTCGCGGAACTGCTGCTCGTCGCAACCCATGAGGATGGCGTCTTCAAGAGAATCACGGCAGACCTGGCGGATCTCGGCCAGGTTCTCCCGCATCACTTTGTTCTTCTCATAGCAGGCCACCACCTCGCCCTCGGGGGTATGCCAGACGACTTGCCTGAACGTGTCCATCAGATCTTCGGCAGGGTGACTCCGTGCTGGCCTTGATACTTGCCACCACGGTCTTTATAGGATGTCTCGCACACTTCGTCACTCTCGAAGAACAGCACCTGCGCCACGCCTTCGTTGGCGTAGATCTTCGCTGGCAGCGGCGTGGTGTTGGAAAACTCCAGCGTCACATAGCCTTCCCATTCCGGCTCGAACGGGGTGACGTTGACAATGATGCCGCAGCGCGCATAAGTCGATTTGCCAAGACACACGGTGAGCACGTTGCGCGGGATGCGGAAGTACTCGACCGTGCGCGCCAGCGCAAAAGAATTGGGCGGAATGATGCAGTAGTCCGCCTCGACGTTGACGAACGAGGTCGGATCGAAGTTCTTCGGATCGACGATGGTGCTGTTGATGTTGGTGAACAGCTTGAATTCGCGCGAGCAGCGGATGTCGTAGCCGTAGCTCGACGTGCCGTAAGACACAATCTTGTGGCCGTTCAGTTCCTTCACCTGGTTCGGCTCGAACGGCTCGATCATGCCATGCTGTTCGCACATGCGGCGGATCCACTTGTCTGACTTGATGCTCATCCTGCTTCCCTGATGAATTTCTGCGTGCGCGATTTTACCTAATTCCTCGGCGGTGCGTGGGTTTTGCTACAATCGCGGGCCAAATGAAATTCGCGCAGCACGATCGCCTCCTCTCCCGCTCGCGGGAGAGGATTGAGGAGAGGGGACGGGCAGGGTGAATCTCATTTATTGCCTGCCCGTCGCTCAAGGAACCTGTCACATGACCCGCAAGATACTCGTCACTTCCGCCCTGCCCTACGCCAACGGCAGCATCCACCTCGGCCACTTGGTCGAGTACATCCAGACCGATATCTGGGTCCGTTTCCAGAACATGCGCGGCAATCAATGCCACTACGTCTGCGCCGACGATACCCACGGCACCCCCGTCATGCTGCGCGCCGAGAAGGAAGGCATCACACCGGAACAACTGATCGCGCGGGTTTGGCAGGAGCATTTCGACGATTTTGCCGCGTTCCACGTGCAGTTCGACAACTACGGCTCGACCAACTCGGACGAGACCCGGCAATGCGCCGAGACCATTTACGCCACCCTCAAGGACAAGGGGTTGATCGAGGTGCGCTCCATCGAACAGTTCTACGACCCGGTGAAGAACATGTTCCTGCCGGACCGTTTCATCAAGGGCGAATGCCCCAAGTGCCACGCCAAGGACCAGTACGGCGACAACTGCGAAGTGTGCGGCGCCGCTTATGCCCCCACCGAACTCATCAACCCGTATTCCGCCGTGTCCGGCGCCAAGCCGGAACTGCGCAACTCCGACCATTACTTCTTCAAGCTCTCTGCCGACTCGTGCCAGCATTTCTTGCGCGAATGGACGCGTAGCGGCTCACTGCAACCGGAAGCGGCGAACAAGATGCAGGAGTGGTTGGGCGCGGAGGGTGAGAACAAGCTGACCGACTGGGACATCTCGCGCGACGCGCCCTATTTCGGTTTCGAGATCCCCGATGCACCGGGCAAATATTTCTACGTCTGGCTGGACGCGCCGGTGGGGTATATGGGCAGCTTCAAGCAGCTGTGCAACAGGATTCAGGATTCAGGATCCGGGATTCAGGGAAACTTGAATTTCGACGACTACTGGAAGCAAGGCCCCGACACCGAGCTCTACCATTTCATAGGAAAAGATATTTTGTACTTCCACGCCCTGTTCTGGCCGGCGATGTTGCAACACGCCGGCTACCGCACGCCGACCAAACTGTTCGCGCACGGCTTCCTCACCGTCAACGGCGAAAAGATGAGCAAGTCGCGCGGCACCTTCATCACCGCGAAGAGCTACATTGACCACATCAAGAACACCGAATACCTGCGCTACTACTACGCCGCCAAACTGAACGGCACGATGGAAGACATCGACCTCAACCTTGGGGATTTCGTGGCGAAGGTGAACAGCGATTTGATCGGCAAGTACATCAACATCGCCAGCCGGTGTGCGGGATTTATCAGCAAGAAGTTCGATGGCAAGCTCGGCAACTGCGATCCCGCCGCATCCGCCGAGTTCAAGACCGCGTTCGACAGCAACGAGATCGCCCGTTGCTTCGAGGAACGCGACTATGCACGCGCCCTGCGCGAGATCATGCGTCTGGCCGACGTAGCGAACCAGTACATCGCCGAAAAGGCTCCCTGGATGATGGCGAAACAGGAAGGCAAGGAAGCGGAGCTGCACGAAGTCTGCTCCACCGCACTGACCCTGTTCCGCGACCTGACGCTATACCTGAAACCCGTGCTGCCGGAACTGGCTGCGCAGGTCGAGCGTTTCCTTAATATTGCCCCGCTGGCATGGAGTGGCACATGGCAGCCACTCCCTGCCGGCCACACCATCAACCCCTATCAACATCTGGCGACCCGCCTCGATCCCAAACTGATCGAAGCCATGGTCGCCGCCAACCAGGAAAGCCTGAAAGCCATGACCGATGCCCACTCGCAACAACGCCACGCTGAAGCGCAGCAACACCAGCCCTCACACCAACCCTCTCCCGAGGGGAGAGGGAGCGAACGCGAAGGGCAATCTTCGACTCCGGACCCCATCGCCGAGACCATCAACATCGACGACTTCAGCAAGATCGACTTGCGCGTGGCGCGCATCGTCAACGCCGAGCATGTGGAAACCGCTAACAAACTGTTGAAGCTGACTTTGGATATTGGCGAAGAAAATCCGCGCACCGTGTTTGCAGGCATCAAGTCGGCTTACGATCCGGAGAAACTGAAAGGCCGCATGACGGTGATGGTGGCAAACCTCGCGCCGCGCAAGATGAAGTTCGGCCTGAGCGAAGGCATGGTGTTGGCGGCTTCCGGCGAGACACCGGGCTTGTTCATCCTGTCGCCGGACGACGGTGCACAGCCTGGCATGCGCATCAAGTAAGTGCGCCGTCATTCCCGCGCAGGCGGGAATCCAAATGGTCGAATATTCCCCGCGCAAGCGGGACAACATCAAGGGTTCGTCACACCGGCGCAGGCCAGTGTCCAGTTGAATAAATGCACTGGATTCCGGCCTTCGCCGGAATGATGGAGTTGTTTCACTCACCGGAGCTCGACATGGACTACGACATCCTCATCATTGGCTCCGGCCCCGCCGGTCAGCATGCGGCGTGGCAGGCGGCGCGCATGGGCAAGCGCGCGGCGATCATCGAGCGCAAGCCGAAGATCGGCGGCGCGGGTTTGCAGACCGGCACCATCCCCAGCAAGGCGATGCGCGAAGTGGCGTATCTGCTGTCGCGT
>CAYTZF010000043.1:0-2971 GCA_964442265.1 uncultured Sideroxydans sp. | reverse complement strand
CACCGACAGCACCACGATCAGCGCCATCACCCCCAGGCCGATGCCCAGCATGGAGATCAGCGAGATGAAGGAGATGAAATGGTTGCGGCGCTTGGCGCGGGTGTAACGCAGGCCGATGAAAAGTTCGTAGGGTTGCAAGGGCGTGTGGGTCGGTTGGTTGACGGGCGCTAGTGTGCCACAAGCCGCGCCGATTTGAATGCTAAACTGGCGCGCATGGACCATCTTCATCTCGTTATTCCGGGTCTTTTTTTACCCGCGCAGGAGGCATCCGGTTTGTACCGGGGATTGCGCCTGCCGCATCTGGAAAAATTACTGGCGCGTAGCCGGCACGCTGAATTTCCGCCCGCCGCATTGGAAAACCGTTTGTGCGAAGTTTTCGGTGTCGCCACTGTCGCGCCGTTGCGGGCGCGGGCGGATGGCTTGTCTGTCGGGCAGGGGTGCTGGCTGTGTGCCGACCCGGTTGAATTGCAGATGCAACCCTCGCAGGTCATGTTGCAGCCCGAGGTTGCCTGTACGGACGACGAGGCGCACACGTTGTGCGCGGCGCTGAACGCGCATTTTGCCGGGGAGAGCTTGCGTTTTTTTGCGCCGCATCCGCAACGCTGGTATGTGCAGGCGCAAACCCTGGGCGAGGTCAGCATGACGGGGCTCAACGCGGCGTCATGGCAAGACGTTAAAACCTTGCAACCGCAGGGCTCGGATGCGAGGCGCTGGCAACGCCTGGGCAACGAGATACAGATGTTGCTGCACCAGCATCCCATCAATGCGGCGCGCCAACAGACGGGGCGACCGATTATCAATAGTCTGTGGTTGTGGGGCGGCGGCGTGGCTGAAACCATCCGACCTGAAATTGACGCGGCGGGCGACGATGCCAACTTGACCGCCTTGTTCGCCCGCGCCAGCGACATCGTGCCGGAAAAGGAATTGGCACGTCTGCTGACGGAACCGGGGAAGCGCGGCCTGTGGGTCGAGCACGGCTTGCAGACGGCATGGCAGCGCGGCGATCTGTATGCCTGCCGGGCGCAACTGGAACGGCTGGAAACGGCGATTGCAATGCCATTGTGGCGCGCCGTGACGGCGGGCGACTTGCATAGTGTGACACTGGAAGCCATCTGTGCCGGGACGAATCACCGGTTTGAGTTCAAGCGCGCGGACCGCTGGAAAGTATGGCGCGGGCAGACCTCGCTGACGGCTTATATCAAGTAAAATCAGGGGCATTCATCGGGGAGATTGTTTATGACTTTCTGGCGCAATGCGGCGGATTTTTTTTGGGGCGCGGAGTCGTGGCTGCTGCTTCTGATGGTGTTGCTGATTTTTGGCTTGCTGCATGTTTTTCTGCGCGAGGACAGGGCCAGCCTGTTTAATACCATCGGGTTCTATCTGGTGTGCCTGTTCGGCCAGTTTGTCAGCGGTTTGCTGCATGCCTCGGATCTTTTGCGCGCGGCGGATATCACGCGCGAGGTGTTCGTCATCGGTGCCGGCATCGCGGTAATCCGTTTGTGGGGACTATTGATTTTTCGAAAAGTCCTGCCCGCGCTCAAACTTTCCCTGCCGCGCATCACCGAGGATATCTTCGTCATCATTGCCTACATCGCCTGGTTCATGGTGCGTCTGCGTTATGCCGGCCTGGACTTGAGCAGCATTCTGGCAACATCGGCGGTGATCACCGCAGTCATCGCGTTTGCCATGCAGGACACGCTGGGCAACATCCTCGGCGGTCTCGCCCTGCAACTGGACAATTCCATCGAAGTGGGCGACTGGATCAAGGTGGATGACATTTCCGGCAAGGTGGTGGACATCCGCTGGCGTTCGACGCTGGTGGAGACGCGCAACTGGGAAACCGTGGTATTCCCCAACTCGCAATTGATGAAGAACAAATTCGTTGTGCTGGGACGGCGCACCGACCAGCCGGTGCAATGGCGGCGCTGGGTGTGGTTCAACGTGTCACTGGATGCGCCGCCGCCCAAGGTGATCAAGGTGGTGGAGGAGGTGATCCGGCAGACCGATATCGCCAATGTGGCGAAATCGCCGCTGCCGAATTGCGTGCTGATGGAACTGAGCGACCAGGGCTATGGCCGTTACGCCCTGCGCTACTGGTTGACCGATCTGATGCCGGACGATCCGACCGACAGCCTGGTGCGCTGGCACATCATCACCGCGCTGCAGCGCGCCGGACTGAAACTGGCGCTGGAAGAGCACGGTATCCGCCTGACCAAGGAAAACGAAAAATACGAGGATGCGCTGCACCAGCGCGAGGTGGCGTTGCGCCTCAAAACCTTGCGCCGGGTCGAGCTGTTCTCGGCCATGACCGAGGATGAACTGAAAGCCCTGGCGGAACGGCTGCATTACGCCCCGTTCGCACGCGGCAATCCGATTACCCGTCAGGGCGACCAGCAATCCCACGGTTTGTACGTCATCATCCGCGGCGAGGCGGAAGTCTTCCTGACTTCGCCGGACGGCAAGGCGCGTACGGTGAATCTGCTGCACAAGGGTGACTTTTTCGGTGAAATGGCGCTGCTGACCGGCGCGCCGCGCCGTGCGTCGGTGATCGCGCGCACCGATGTCGATTGCTATCGCCTGGACAAGGATGCATTCGAGCAAATTATGCAGGCGCGGCCGGCCATCGCGGAGGAGCTGTCGCATATTCTGGCCTTGCGCACGGCGCAACTGGAGAGCGCGCTACAGGATATCAGCGCGCAAACCCGCGCACCCGATATCGCGCAAAGCCGCAACGAGATTCTGGACACCATCCGGCGCTTCTTTTCGCTCGGCAAATGAGAAGCCAACCGGCGGCAGGCGGGATAATACGATTCGGCCCGCTTGCCTGCCATGTTGTATCATGCCGCCCCGTGATTGACCCTTTGAGACAGCAACCATGAAACTGACTTTCCTGGATTTTGAGCAGCAGGTCGCCGAGCTGGAAAACAAGATCGAGCAATTGCGTTATGTGCAGGACGATTCCGCGCTGGAT
>CAYTZF010000042.1:0-9718 GCA_964442265.1 uncultured Sideroxydans sp. | reverse complement strand
CCGGTGGTGATGGTCACCGTGGCGAACGAAAAACAGACGCGCTACCAGGTGCTGGATGCCGGCGCGACCGATTTCATCAGCAAGCCAATCGACCCGTACGAATGCCGCGTGCGCTGCCGCAACTTGCTATCCCTGCGCCTGCACGAGAAAGTGGTGCACAGTCATGCGCGCTCACTGGAACAGGCGGTGATCGCCGCCACCCGGCAGATCGAGGAACGTGAACGGGAGACCCTGTACCGTCTGGCCAAGGCGGGCGAATACCGCGACTCGGACACCGGTAACCACGTGCTGCGCATGGCGAAATTCGCGCGCCTGATCGCCGCGAGTCTGGGTCTGCCTGAAGAACGCTGCGAACTGATCGAGATCGCCGCCCCCATGCACGACATTGGCAAGATCGGCATCCCGGACAACATCCTGCTCAAGCCCGGCAAGCTGACGCCGCAGGAATACAGGGTGATGCAGCAACACCCGCTCATCGGCCACCGCATGCTGCACGACAGCCGCTCAAAATTTATCGCGCTGGCGGCGGAAATCTCGCTCGGACACCACGAAAAGTTTGACGGCACGGGGTATCCGAACGGCTTGGCCGGCAAGGCCATTCCGCTGGAATCGCGCATCGTCGCCGTCGCGGACGTGTTCGATGCACTCACTTCGGTACGGCCATACAAAGAAGCATGGTCGAACGATCACGCACTCGAATTCATTCTGACCCACAAGAACGCGCACTTCGATCCCGACTGTGTGGACGCCTTCGTCACGCAATTCAGCAAGGTGCTGCTGGTGCAGCAACAACTCAAGGACGAGACGCTCGCGCTCGGCATACGGGTGATCCAATGAAGCGTCTTGTCTCCCATTTTTTTCTGCAACTCAAGCGGCATAATGGCGAGCATGAGCAGGCGGCAATCCGTTTGGTCATCACGCCGCTGCTTTTCTTTTATCTTTGGCTGGTAAAAGGCGAAAACCTTACCAGCGAAGTATTTCTGGTATCGGCATTCGCACTCTATGCAATTCTGTTATCCGCCCATATCCTGCTCTGGCCTGCAAAAAGTCAGGTGAGAATCGCCTTCAGTATTCTTGCGGACTTAAGCGCCAACAGTGCCACCATGATGATTGCCGACCAGAACGGGGTGGTTTTCTACGGCATTTATCTTTGGGTCATCGTAGGAAACGGGATGCGCTATGGAGTATCCGCCCTGCTCCTTTCGTATGCCTGTAGTTTCTTTATGTTTGTGTTTGTCGCAACGCACAATCCCTACTGGATCGAACACCCTCGTTTGACGGAAGGATTGCTGGCAATCCTGTTCTTAATCCCGCTGTACATCCTTAAACTGCGCAACCAGCTCAACCAAGCCCTGGAAAGCGCGAAAGAGGCGAACAAAGCCAAGAGCCAGTTCCTCGCCCACATGAGCCACGAGATGCGCACGCCGCTGAACGGCGTGGTCGGGGTGGCCGACCTGCTGACCGCGACCCCGCTCAACACCGAGCAGCACGATCTGGTCAACACGCTGAAAAACTCCTCCGGCATCCTGCGCCAGTTGATCGACAACGTGCTCGACATCTCCAAGATCGAGAGCGGAAAACTGGTTTCGGAAAATACGGATTTCGATCTGCATGAGCTGGCCAACAATGCGGTCGGGATATTTTCGCCGCAGGCCAACGCCAAAGGTCTGCCTCTGCATGTCCGCTTCACCCCGGACACCGCTTTCGCCTTGCATGGCGACGCCCTGCATCTGGTTCAGGTACTGATCAACCTGCTCGGCAACGCGATCAAGTTCACCGACAAGGGCAGCGTGGAACTGCGCATCAGCACCGTGCAGCAATCCGTTGCGGAAGCGCGCATCCGCTTCGAGATCATCGACACCGGGATCGGAATCGACAGCAAAGTTCAGCGCACTATCTTCGAGCGGTTCCATCAGGCCGATGCCTCCATTACCCGCAAATACGGCGGTAGCGGCCTCGGCACCACCATCTCCCGCGACCTGGTCTGGCTCATGGGCGGGCAGATCGGTGTCCACAGCGAACCGGGAATCGGCAGCGTGTTCTGGTTTGAGCTGCCCCTGCACAAACAGGCGGTCAATCAGCGCACTACCGCACCGACCACCCTGCAACAGTTGCATGTGATCGGCTTGGGTCTTGCCCGGCCGGAAAGAACTGCGCTCGCCAACACGCTGGCTGGCTGGCGCATACGCTTCGCGCATGAGCAGTCGGTGCAGCATCTCCTTACCCGCCTGCGCAGTTTGCCTCCCGCCGGGCAAAAATCCACGGTCGTGATGTGTTCGGCACCGCATCTCGGCATGGCCGCGGTTGAATTCGCCCGCACTGCACTCGCCAGCGCGGGCGATGTTTCGTTGATCCTGCTCAATCCCGATACACAGGCGGAGAGCGGGACCGATTATCTCGGCATGGGCTATGCCTGTGTGCTGCGTTCCCCGCCGGACAAGGCGCTGTTGTTCAATGCCCTGCACGGCGTGATGGCGCCGCGTCCGGCGCCCGGCGTGATCTCCTTCCGCGAACACTACGAGCGCACCGTCCGGGAACGGAGCGGCGTGCGCATCCTGGTTGCCGACGACAACGGCACCAACCGCAAGATCATCGCGCGCATCCTCGAGCATGGCGGGCACACGGCCGAGCTGGTCGAAAATGGTGAGCAGGCGCTGGACAAGCTGGAACGGGGGCGTTTCGATCTGATGATCCTCGACAAGAACATGCCCGACATGGGTGGCCTGGAAGTCATCAAGATCCATCGCGCCACCTCGCTGCGCAGCACCCCCGTGCCCGCCATCATCCTGACCGCCGACGCGACGACCGGGGCGATGCGCGAGTGCGAGGAGGCCGCAGTGGAGGGCTATCTGACCAAACCGGTGGACACCCTCATCCTGCTCGACACCGTTGCCCGATTGACCGCGACCCAGCGCAACGTGGAAGCGGAAAAACTCGTGGAACAAGGCGTTCAGAATGAAGATGTTTCAGATTCGACCATGCTGAACGAACAAACGCTGCATCAGCTTGCCCTGATCGGGCAGGGGCAGACCAACTTTCTGCCTCTGGTGATTCATGGATTCATCTCGGAAACGGAAAAACTGCTGGAGGCAATGCAGACCGCACTGGCCAATCGGGAATATGTCACCCTCAAGGAGTTGGCGCACATCGTCAAAGGCAGCGCCGGCAACGTCGGTGCCGAAGCTTTGCATCAAACATGCGGCACCATCCTGTCGATCAACAAAACTGAACTTCAGGCCAACGCGCCAAGATTGCTGGATGAGGCCAGAGCCGGCTTTAAATCGGCCCGGATGCTGCTGATCCAGTATCTGGGTAACAGCAACCGGCAATCAATGTGAGTTTCAGGCGACGTTGATCTGAAGTGGCTCTTCTTGGGGCTGGGTGAAATTCCGTTCTTGTGAACGTACGAGTCTGTCCATCACCTTCAGGTCTTTCTCGGTCAGTTTGAGCGCCGCATCGACCCATATCGTCGTGATGTCGAGGAGTTCACCATGGGTAACGGGATTGAAGCGATGCTTGGCGCGCTGCACCGCCTGAAAGGCATTTGCCTTTCTCTCCTGCTTTTTTATGTAGTCGAACAGCGCCTGATCGCCCTCGCCTTTATCCGCGAGCACATCCACCACCCCTAGCTGCACCAACTCTTCTGCCACATACATTTTCCCGCTCAGAATGAGTTTCTCAGCATTAGCCGAACCTATCTTGCGGCCAAGCAAACTGTATGCACCCATACCGGGAAATAGATTGAACAGCACTTCGGGAAATCCCATGATGCAGCCTTTTTCCGCAATAATGATATCGCTGGTCAGGGCGGCTTCGAATCCTCCTCCGAGCGCATCGCCCTGCACCAGACTGATGGTGGTCAACGGCGAATCAAAATGGTGGATGCGCATGATCAGCGCATCCACACACTTGGTGGCGTAGTTCATTAGTCCGGCGCGGTCCTTGTCGCGGATCAGTTGCCTGAACAGGGATATCTCGCCGCCTAAATTGAATATGCCGGGAGTCAAGGAAGCACCAACAGAATAGCGGATATCGTGCCACTCGCCATTTTCGAGGATGCGCCCGCCGCTGGCTTTTAAGGCGGTATGGTGGCGTATCAGATCATCCAGAAAAGTCAAATTAAAGCATGGCACTCCTTCCGGATCGCTGTATGTCCACAGGATCCCCAATTCCGGATCAAAGCGTGTGGAGAGTTGAGTGAAGGATGGTTCTGAAGAATTCTTGAAAGTCGAAACGGTCTGCATTTTTACCTCCTGGCTACAAGCAAAAAACTTCATTGATCATGCTGAACCAAACCCGGCGAAACAAATTGTCGGAAAGGATGGGGTTGCGCACCCAATTCGGACAATTGCCGACTGCGGAACAATGATACGTGCGGTCCCATCCCAACGACAAGCGTATTATTCAGATCGGTTCCAGATGCGTGGTCACATTGCCGCCCGGCACGACAGCGCGGATATCGGCTTCGATCCGCTCCAGCCAGTCGTGGCCCTGCTTCACCGACCAGTCGCCGGGAACCCGCACGTGCAGGGAAATGAAGGCCTGCATCCCGGCCTGACGGGTGCGCAATTCCTCGAATACGAGACCCTGCCGGCGGTAGGTGTCCAGCACCTGTTCGATCGCCGCCAGTTGCGCCGGTGGCAGGGCTTCGTCCATCAATCCGGAGGCGGAACGGTGCAGCAACTGCCAGCCGGTCCACACGATATTCGCCGCCACCAGCAAGGCGATCAGCGGGTCCAGCCATAACCAGCCGCTGGCCCACACCAGCCCTACACCGACTATAACGCCCGCCGAAGTCCACACATCCGTCATCAGGTGTCTGGCATCGGCTTCGAGGGTAATGGAGCGATACGTGCGCCCGGCCTTGAGCAGTTCGAAGGCGGCGAACAGGTTGATGAGCGAAGCAACGACCGACACCAGCAGGCCGACACCCAACTCGGCGAGTTCCTGCGGATGCAGGAAGCGGTCGATTGCGGCATAGGCGATGCTGGCCGCAGCCAGCAGAATCAGAAAACCTTCGAATGCGCTGGAGAAATATTCCGCCTTGCCGTGGCCGTAGGCGTGTTTGTCGTCCGCCGGGACGGCGGCGAGCGTCAGCATGGCGAACGCCATCAATGCACCGGCCAGATTGACAAAGGATTCCAGCGCATCCGACAGCAGCCCGACCGAGCCGGTCAGCCACCACGCGACGCCCTTGAGCAGGATGGTGGCGATGGCGGCTGCGATGGACAGCCAGACGTAGCGCTTGAGGCGGCTGTCCATGCTTACACTGCCGCGAAATAGCCGACCAGTCCGACCGTCGCCACGCCGAGTGCAATCAGCGATACCTGCTGCACGGTGTCGCGCATCCGGGTGCGTTTATGCAGACCGGGGATCAGGTCGGCCACGGCGACGTAAATCATGCTGGCCGCTGCAAGGGCAAGGATGTACGGCGTCCACGCCTGCAAATCCTGCAGGGTAAAGTAGGCCAACGCGCCGCCGATCAGGGTGGCAAGGCTGGAAATGAGATTGAGCTGGAAAGCGCGCAACTTGCTGTAGCCGGAATGGAGCAGGATGGCAAAATCGCCGACTTCCTGCGGGATCTCGTGCGCGATGATGGCCAGCGCGGTGACGATGCCGAGTTGTGTGTCCACCATGAAAGCGGCGGCGATGATGATGCCATCGACAAAGTTATGGAAGGTATCGCCGACGATGACCATCGTCCCGCTGCGCCCGTGGTCGTGCGCGTCTTGTTCATGCGGCTCGTGCACTTCGCAATGGTCGTGGTGACAATGGCGCCAGATCAGCACTTTCTCCAGGGTGAAGAACAGCAGGATGCCGAACAGCACGGTGCCGCTCACGCTGGCCACGCTGGGCGCCATTCCAATTGCTTCCGGCAGAATGTCGAGGAACACCGCCCCTAGCAATGCACCGATGGCATAGCTCACCAGCGCGCCGATCCAGTGCGCGCGCGTGTTCAGCGCGAACAGCGCCGCCGCAACGACGCTCAACACGCCGCCAAACAGGCTGGCAACGAGAATCCAGGTGAGAGTGGTCATAACAGGCAGGAATTTTTCTGGGGATGCATTGTAACTGATGCTGGTTTGGGACGGGTTTCAGCCCGGCATTTTCCGCGCGCTATGCCAGCCAGATGAAGGTGCCCATGCGCCCGCTCACGCCGTCGCGGCGATGGGAGAAAAAACGCTCCCGCTCGCCAAAGGTACAGTATTCGCCACCAAAGATGCGTGGCACACCGAGTACATGCAGGCGTTGCCGCGCCAACAAATAAAGATCGGCGCGGTACTTGCCATCCCCTTGCGCGAGGAACGCCTCAGTTGCCTGCGCCTGATGCGCGATGAATGCGTCGCGCACCTCGCTGCCCACTTCAAAATGTTCCTGACTGATCGCCGGTCCCAGCCATGCCAGCAATTTGTGCGGGGCGACAGTCATCGCTTTCACCGTTGCTTCGAGCACGCCGTCGCACAAGCCGCGCCAGCCCGCGTGCGCCGCGCCGACCACCGTGCCGTCCTCGTCGCACAGCAGGACAGGCAGACAGTCGGCGGTCATCACCGCGCACACGGCGCCGCGATGACGCGCGATGCAGGCATCGGCCACCACGCGGCAGGCGGCGGCATCGGCATTCGCCACCGTCGTGCCGTGCACCTGCTCCAGCCATACAGGCTCGCTCGACATGAGCGGCGCGAGCCGCATCCGGTTGTGGTTCACGCGTACCGGATCGTCACCGACATGCAAACCGAGATTGAGCGTGTCGTAGGGCGCGCTGCTGACCCCGCCCGCGCGCGTGGTCTGCAAGGCTTTGACGCCCGGCGGCGCCGGCCAGTCCGGCACGATGCAATGCTCAAGCAGGTCCATCGCCCGCCTCGTCGATCGCGTCCAGCAGTTCCGCCATGTCGTCCGGCAACGGCGACTCCCATTCCATCTGCTTGCCCGTCAGCGGGTGCGCCAGCGCCAGCCTGGTGGCGTGCAATGCCTGGCGTGGAAAGCCGTTCAGCAATTCTCTCAATTGCGGCACACATTTCGGCACCCCGCGCTGATACACCCGGTCACCCACCAAGGGATGGCCGATGTAGGCCAGATGCACCCGAATCTGATGGGTACGTCCGGTTTCAAGGCGGCAGCGCACAAAGGTGCAACTGGGGAAATGGGCTTCGATGCCGTAGTGGGTGATGGCTTCCTTGCCATTTTCGATTACTGCCATCTTCACGCGCTGCGAGGGATGGCGACCGATGGGCAGATCGACCGTGCCGCCATGATCCAGCTCGCCCCACACCAGCGCCAGATATTCGCGTTTTACGCTGCGCGCCTGCATCTGCCGCACCAGCGCGGTCTGCGCCACCAGCGTTTTGGCCACCACCATCAGGCCGCTGGTGTCCTTGTCGAGACGGTGCACGATGCCGGCACGCGGCACTTCCCTCAGTCCGGGCATATGGTGCAACAGGGCATTCAGCAGGGTGCCCTGCCAGTTGCCGCTACCCGGATGCACCACCAGACCGATCGGTTTGTCGAGAACGATGATGGCCTCATCTTCATAGACGATGTCGAGCGGGATATCCTCGGCATGGCTGGTTTGATCGGACGGGTGGATCTGCGGCGAGACACAGATGCACTCTCCGCCCCAGACCTTGTGCTTGACCGTTGCCGGGTTGCCGTTGACCGTGACCAATCCCTGTCCGATCCAGTCTTGCAGGCGGCTGCGCGAGTATTGCGGCAACAGTTTGACCAGCGCCTGATCGAGGCGCAGGCCGCCATCCGCCAGCGGCACGCTCAATTCAAGCAGGTCGGCAGCATCGTCCTCTTTGCTATAATCCGGGAAATCTTCTTCGGGTTCCATCATGCGCCATAGTTTAGCCGTTTTCCTCCTGCTCACGTTGACCGCGTGCGGCAGCCTGCCGACCGGCATGCCGACGGATGAAAAATCGACCGCCACCGCCGACGAGCTGTACGTCGCGGCAAAAAGCGACTCGGCGGACGGGAAATTCGAACGCGCCATCAAGGGATTCGAAAAATTGCAGTCGCGTTTCCCCTATGGACGCTACGCGCAACAGGCGCAGATCGAGATCGCCTACGCGTATTACAAACAGGGCGAGGCGGCGCCCGCGCTGGCAACGCTGGAACGTTTCGTCAAACAGTTCCCGAACAACGAGCATCTGGATTATGTGCTCTACCTCAAAGGGCTCGTCAATTTTGACGAAAATGTGAACAGTTTCGTGACTACCCTGTTTGGGCAGGATCCGGCCGACCGCGATCCGGCCACCCTGATCGCCGCCGCCGATGCATTTAGCGAATTAATCAGCCGCTATCCGGACAGCCGCTACGCCGAGGATGCGCGCCTGCGCCATCAATACCTGCAGGTCACCCTGGCCAAACACGAAATCGCCGTTGCCAGCTACTACCTGCGGCGCGGCGCGCATGTGGCGGCAATCAATCGCGCGCAAAGCGTGCTGACCGATTACCCCAATACCCCGCAAACGCGCGATGCGCTGCAAATCATGGTGCAATCCTATGCCGCGCTCGGTCTGGACGACCTCAAGCGCGATACCCAGCGCGTGCTCGATCTGAATATCGCCAAAGACGGCATCCGTCCATCGCGCGCCAACTTTCGGGAACGCGAAACCCGATGGTGGGAATTCTGGAAATGAAATTCTGTCCGGCCTGCGGTGCACCGGTCGCCCTGCACAAACCGCCTGACGATCACCGCGAACGCTATGTCTGCACCGTCTGCGCGACCATTCATTACCAGAATCCGCGCATGATCGTTGGCACCATCCCGGAGTGGGAAGACGGGCGCATCCTGCTCTGTCTGCGCGCGATCGAACCGCGCCGCGGTTTGTGGACCCTGCCGGCCGGCTTTATGGAGAACGACGAGACGACCTGGCAGGGCGCGGCGCGGGAAACCCTGGAAGAAGCCAATGCGCGGGTGCGGGTGCATGAGCTGTATGGCCTGTACAATCTGTCCTACATCAACCAGGTGCACCTGCTGTTCCGCGCCACCCTGCTCGATCTCGATTTCTCGCCGGGAGTGGAAAGTCTGGAGGTCAAACTGTTCAGCGAGGCGGAGATCCCGTGGGATCAACTCGCTTTCCGCCCGGTGCGCTACACGCTGGAACACTACTTCGCCGACCGCAAGCGCGGCCAGTTCACCTTGCACAGCGGCGATCTGGACCCGCCGGTGCGCAGCATCTGATATATTTCTGCAACTTTTTTCTGCTTTAATAGTCACACGCGCGTCCCATGCAACTCAACTTCAAGTTTTAACCAGGAGGAAACCATGACCTATCAAGTAACAACCGCCCCCATCGGCAGCCTGTCCACAGAACAGAACAAGGTTCTGCGCAACACCTACCTGATGCTCGCGCTGACCATGATTCCGACCATCATCGGCGCCTTCGTCGGCACCTCGATCAGCTTCAGCTTCCTTGCCGCCAGCCCGATCCTCGGCTCGCTGCTGATGTTCGGCGCGATGATGGGGATGCTGTTCGCCGTCGCCGCCCTGCGCAACAGCGTGTGGGGCATCGCCGCCCTGCTCGGCTTTACCTTCGTCGCCGGCGTATTCCTCGGCCCCATCCTGCAGGTCGCCCTGCACCTGAAGAACGGCGCGCAACTGATCGCCATGGCAGCCGGCGGCACCGGCCTGATATTCTTCTCGCTGGCCACCATTGCCACCGTGACAAAAAAGGATTTCAGCTTCATGGGCAAGTTCCTGTTCATCGGACTGATC
>CAYTZF010000041.1:0-2809 GCA_964442265.1 uncultured Sideroxydans sp. | reverse complement strand
CCTGATGGTGCCGGTGATCCGCGACGTGGATCAAAAAGGCATCGTGCAACTGGCGAAAGAGTTGGGCGAGGTCAGCGCCAAGGCGCGCGACCTGAAGATCAGCGCGGCGGACATGCAGGGCGGCTGTTTCTCCATCTCCAGTCTGGGCGGCATCGGCGGCACCGCCTTCACGCCCATCATCAACGCGCCCGAAGTCGCCATCCTCGGCGTGTCGCGCGCCAGCATGAAACCGGTGTGGAAGGACGGCGAGTTCGTGCCGCGCCTGATGCTGCCGCTGTCGCTCTCGTACGACCACCGCGTGATCGACGGCGCGGCCGCCGCGCGTTTCACCACTTACCTCGCGCATGTGCTGTCCGACATGCGGCGTCTTGCGCTGTAAGCAGTGAGCACCGCACCCCTCGGCATCCTCGGCGGCACGTTCGATCCGGTTCATCACGGGCACCTGCGCATCGCGCAGGAGGCGCTGGAACAGTGCGCGCTGGCGCAGGTCTGTTTCCTCCCGTCGGGCACGCCGCCGCACCGCGCCGCGCCATTCGCCCCGGCACAGTCGCGCTGGGAGATGGTGCGCCTGGCCATCGCCGGCCATCCCGATTTCCAGGTCGATGTGCGCGAGGTGTTCCGCAGCGACCCCTGTTACACGGCGGACACGCTCACCTCGTTGCGCGCCGAGTTGGGTGCGGAGCAACCGTTGTGTCTGATTCTCGGCGGTGACGCTTTTCTGCAACTGCACACCTGGCACGACTGGCTGCGCCTGTTCGGGTTGGCGCATATCGTGGTGCTGCAACGCGCGGGCGGGCAGCCGCTGGGCAACGCGATGGCGCAAGCGGATGCCGCACTGCAAGCCGAATATCAGGCGCGCCTCGCCCCCGGCGCGCGCGCCCTGCACGAAGCCCCCGCCGGTTGCATCTTCGTCGCCGACATGCCCGCGCTCGACATCTCCGCCACCGACATCCGCCGCCGCTGTGCGGAAAAGAAAAACATCCGCTATCTCGTGCCGGATGCCGTTGCCCATTACATCAACACCCACTCACTCTATAAAAAACCATGCTGAACGCAAAAGAAAAGACTCAGGCCATTGTGGCCGCGCTGGAAGACATCAAGGCGCTCGACATTGAAGTCATCGACACGCGCAAATTCAACTCGCTGTTCGAAGCCATGGTAATTGCCAGTGCGCAATCCACGCGCCAGACCAAGGCGCTGGCCGACCACGTGGAAGAAAAGTTGAAGGAACTCGGCGAAAACGCCATCGGCATCGAGGGCGGCGACAGCGGCGAATGGGTGCTGGTGGACATGGGCGATGTCGTCGTCCACATCATGCAGCCGGCGGTGCGCGCCTATTACAATCTCGAAGAACTGTGGGGCGTCCAACCCAGGCTGCGCGCCCACGCCGCAAAATGAAACTGCTGATCCTCGCGGTGGGCAACAAGATGCCGGCGTGGATCACTACAGGCTTCAACGAGTACGCCAAACGCATGCCGCGCGAGGCGAAGATCGAGCTGGTCGAGATCAAACCGGAGCCGCGCAGCACGGGCAAGACCACGGCGCAAATCATGAACGCGGAAGCGCAGCGCATCCGCGCCGCCCTGCCCGATGCGGCGCGCTGCATCGCGCTGGATGAACACGGCGCCACCCCCACCACCAAACAGCTCGCGCAGCAGATGCAGGACTGGATGCAGGCTGGCAGTGATATCGCTTTCGTCATCGGCGGCGCGGACGGGCTGCACGATTCGGTCAAACAGCGCGCGCAGCAACTCATGGCGCTGTCTGCATTCACCCTGCCGCACGGCATGGTGCGCGTGTTGCTGGCGGAACAGTTGTACCGCGCCCACAGCCTGTTGCACAATCACCCGTACCATCGGGAGTAAAGAATGAACCGCATTTACCTTGCCTCGCAAAGCCCGCGCCGGCGCGAACTGCTGAAACAGATCGGCGTCCGCTTCGATCTGTTGCTGTTGCGCAACGACCCGCGCCGTCAAATTGATGTGGACGAGTTGCCGCTGGCGCAGGAATCGCCTGCCGCCTATGTCGAGCGCGTCTGCCGCGAAAAGGTGCAGGCCGCGCAGGAAGCGCTGCGCCTGCGCGCCCTGCGTGCTGCGCCCATCCTCACCGCCGACACGGTGGTGACAATCAACGGGGAGATCATCGGAAAACCGGACAGCGATGCGCACGCGGCAGAAATTCTGCGCAAGTTGTCCGGAGGGACGCATGAGGTCATCACCGCTGTTGCTGTCGTGCTTGGAGAGCGGACGGAATGCAGGGTCGTCACCACCCGAATTTGTTTCGCCGTGCTGGATGAAGCGCGCATCCGCCGCTATCTCGCCAGCGGCGAAGCACACGACAAGGCGGGCGCCTACGGCATTCAGGGCCAGGCTGCCGCCTTCGTGGCGCAGCTCGAAGGCAGTTATAGCGGCGTGGTCGGCCTGCCGCTGTGCGAAACGGTAGAATTACTCAAATCATTCGGCATTCCCACCCCATGAGCGAAGAGATCCTGATCAACGTCACCCCGCAGGAAACCCGCGTTGCCGTGATGCAACAAGGCATTGTGCAGGAACTGCACATCGAGCGCGGCAGCCAGCGCGGTCTGGTCGGCAATGTCTATGTCGGCAAGGTGAAGCGCGTATTGCCCGGCATGCAGTCGGCCTTTATCGACATCGGCCGTGAGCGTTCGGCCTTCCTCCACGTTGCCGACATCTGGGAGAACCGCATCGACGGCAGCCCGGCCAAGCCGATCGAGAAAGTGCTGTTCGAAGGACAAAGCGTACTGGCACAGGTCATCAAGGATCCGATCGGCAGCAAGGGCGCGCGCCTT
>CAYTZF010000040.1:0-2936 GCA_964442265.1 uncultured Sideroxydans sp. | reverse complement strand
TTGGATATGTTTCGCAAGGCGGCGGACAAATTCAAACTGCCGATCGTCACCGAACTGATGGATGCGCGCCAGCTCGACACTTTCCTCAAATACGACGTGGATGTGATCCAGATCGGCACCCGCAATATGCAGAACTTCGATCTGCTCAAGGCGGTCGGCCGCACCAACAAACCGGTCATCCTCAAGCGCGGCATGTCCGCCACCATCAGCGAGTGGCTGATGTCGGCGGAATACATCGCGGCCGGCGGCAACCACAACATCATCTTCTGCGAGCGCGGCATCCGCACTTTCGAGACCGCCTACCGCAACGTGCTGGACGTGACCGCGATCCCGGTGCTGAAAAAAGAAACCCACCTGCCGGTGATCATCGATCCCTCGCATGCAGGGGGCAAGGCGTGGATGGTGCCGGCATTGTCGCAGGCGGCCATCGCGGCGGGTGCGGACGGCCTGCTGATCGAGATGCACCCGACTCCGTGCGAGGCATGGTGCGATGCCGATCAGGCGCTGACGCCGGACGAGTTGAAGAAACTCATGGCTACGCTGGGCGCCATCGCCGGAGCGATCGGACGCACGCTGTAAGCCATGCCCGCCTTTCGCAAAGTCGTCATCTTTGGTGTCGGATTGATCGGCGGCTCGTTCGCTCGCGCTTTGGCCCAAGCAAAGGCGGTGGAGCCGGGCGGGCTGGTGGGTTTTAGCAGGTCGGCGACTTATCGGAAAAAAAAGGAAGTCCTGCAACGGATAGTTGACCGAACCGGAACCCAGGAAAATATATCATCCGAACTGGATGACGCGGATTTGATTTTTCTGTCTGTTCCTGTTGGCCAGACTGCCGAGATTTTGAAGTTGATCAAACCGCATCTTGGTCGCAACACCATTATTACCGACGCCGGTAGCACAAAGTCTGATGTCGTTGCGGCAGCCCGTGCGGTGCTGGGTGATCGGAGTGCCCAGTTCGTTCCAGGACATCCTATTGCCGGGGCTGAACTATCCGGGCCGGAAGCGGCAAGCACCGAACTTTATCAGGGCAAGAAAGTCGTGCTCACACCCTTGCCGGAGAATTCGCGCGAGTCGGTGGCGCGGGTGCGCCGCGCATGGGAGCTGTGTGGTGCTGCCGTAAGCGAGATGACGCCGCAACAGCATGATGAAGTATTTGCCGCCGTGAGCCATCTGCCGCACCTGCTGTCGTTCGCGCTGGTGCATGATTTGGCGCAGCGCGACAACCGCGAGCAGTTGCTGTCCTTCGCTGCCAGCGGTTTCCGCGACTTCACCCGTATCGCCGCCAGTTCTCCCGAGATGTGGCGCGACATCTGTATGTCCAATCGCGAGGCACTGATGAGCGAATTGCAGCAATATGCCGCCGAACTTTATGTCCTGCACCAGGCGCTGGGAAACCGGGATGCCGCCAAGCTGGAAGAGATATTCAGTCTGGCGCGCAAAACCCGCAGTGCCTGGACGCAACAATAACCGACACTTCCCCGCGTATGTCCGAGCACGAATTTCTTGAGCTTCCCCCTTTGATGTCTGCGCACGGCAGCGTGCGCCTGCCCGGCTCGAAGAGCATCTCCAATCGCGTGTTGCTGCTGGCAGCCTTGGCCGAGGGCGTGACGGTCGTGCGCGACCTGCTGCATTCGGACGATACCGAACGCATGCTGGATGCGTTGCGCATATTGGGTGTGAAGGTGGAGTCGCTCGGCGGTAACGCTTATCGCGTAACCGGATGCGGTGGTAACTTTCCGAACAAGGATGCGAAGCTGTTTCTGGGCAATGCAGGTACGGTGTTTCGTCCGCTGACGGCAGCATTGGCTTTGTCGGGCGGCAATTATGAATTATCCGGCGTGCCGCGCATGCACGAGCGCCCCATCGGCGATCTGGTGGATGCCTTGCGCCAGCTCGGTGCAGATATCCGCTATCTCGGCAATGCCGGTTTCCCGCCGTTGCAAATCAAGCCCGCGAATCTGGCGGGCGATACGGTGCAGGTGCGCGGCGATGTGTCGAGCCAGTTCCTCACCGGTCTGCTGATGGCGTTGCCGTTGTTCGGCCGCACGGTGAAGGTCGAGGTGGTGGGAGAGCTGATTTCCAAACCCTACATCGAGATCACCCTGGCGATGATGGCGCGCTTCGGGGTGAAGGTGCAGCGTGGACACGGTGATGCGGAGCATTCTGGTGCGGGACACGCTGCCCAGCGCCCCCTCCCGCAATCGGGCCTCACGGCTAACGTGTCGGGGGGGCAAAGAAAAGAATGGCAAAGTTTCGTGGTGTTCGGCGGCCAGCGCTATGTGTCACCCGGAGAGCTCTATGTCGAAGGTGACGCCTCATCCGCCTCCTATTTCCTGGCGGCGGGGGCAATCGGCGGCGGCCCGGTGCGGGTGGAAGGGGTAGGAAAAGACAGCGTGCAGGGCGATATACGATTCGCCGAGGCGCTGGCAAAGATGGGCGCGGTGGTTGCCATGGGCGATAACTGGATCGAGGCGAAGGCATCCGGCAAGCTCAAAGCCATCGACCTCGATTGCAACCCCATCCCGGATGCGGCGATGACTTTGGCGGTGGCGGCCCTCTACGCTGTCGGCAGCACAACCTTGCGCAACATTGCCAGTTGGCGCGTGAAGGAAACCGACCGCATCGCGGCGATGGCGACGGAATTGCGCAAGCTCGGCGCGACAGTGGAGGAGGGGGCGGACTTCATTCGCATCTCACCACCTGAATCCCGAATCCTGAATCCCGAATCCGGTATCGACACCTACGACGATCACCGCATGGCGATGTGTTTCTCGCTGGCCGCATTCGGCGGGACCGGAGTGCGCATCAACGATCCATCATGTGTGGCAAAAACTTTTCCGGACTATTTTAAAATGTTTAAGCAAATCAGCACCCCCGTTTCGGTCATCGCCATCGATGGCCCTTCCGCCTCCGGCAAGGGCACGGTGGCACAACGTGTG
>CAYTZF010000039.1:0-6465 GCA_964442265.1 uncultured Sideroxydans sp. | reverse complement strand
GAGATCATGATCGAGTCTTCGAAGTTGTAACCGTTCCACGGCATGAACGCGATCATCATGTTCTGCCCCAGCGCCAGCTCGCCCATGTCGGTCGATGCCCCGTCCGCCACCACGTCGCCGCGCGCGATCACGTCGCCCACACGCACCAGCGGACGCTGGTTGATGTTGGTGTTCTGGTTGGAGCGGGTGTATTTGGTCAGGTTGTAGATATCCACCCCGACTTCGCCCGCCACGGTCTCTTCGTCATTGACACGCACCACGATGCGGCCGGAGTCCACGTAGTCAACCCGACCGCCGCGCCATGCCTGCACCGCCGTGCCGGAGTCCACCGCCACCGTGCGCTCGATGCCGGTACCGACCAGCGCTTTTTCTGCACGCAATACCGGCACTGCCTGGCGTTGCATGTTGGCGCCCATCAGCGCGCGGTTCGCGTCGTCGTGTTCGAGGAACGGAATCAGCGAGGCCGCAACCGACACCACCTGCGCCGGCGCCACGTCCATGTACTCGATGTTTTCCGGCTCGGCCAAGACGAACTCGTTGTGCTGGCGGGCGGACACGATGTCGTCGGTAAAGTGCCCCTTTTTGTCCAGTTCCGCGTTCGCCTGGGCGATGGTGAACTTGCCCTCATCGATTGCCGACAGGTATTCCACCTCGTCCAGCGCGCGGCTCCTGGCCACCTTGCGGTACGGCGTTTCGATGAAGCCGTATTCGTTGGTGCGCGCATACAGCGCCAGCGAGTTGATCAGGCCGATGTTCGGGCCTTCCGGGGTTTCGATCGGACACACGCGACCATAGTGGGTCGGGTGCACGTCGCGCACTTCGAAGCCCGCGCGCTCGCGCGTCAGGCCGCCGGGCCCCAGGGCGGAGATGCGGCGCTTGTGCGTTACTTCAGCCAGCGGGTTGGTCTGGTCCATGAACTGCGACAGCTGCGAGGAGCCGAAGAATTCCTTTACCGCCGCCGAGATCGGCTTGGCGTTGATCAGATCATGCGGCATCAGGTTATCCGCCTCGGCTTGGCCGAGGCGTTCCTTGACCGCGCGCTCCACACGCGCCAGACCGACGCGGAACTGGTTCTCCGCCAGTTCGCCCACGGCGCGCACACGGCGGTTACCGAGGTGATCGATGTCGTCGATCTCGCCGCGCCCGTTGCGCAATTCGACCAGAATCTTTACCACCTCGACGATATCCTCGTTGGACAGGACGTTCTCGCCCGTCAGTTCCTCGCGACCGACACGGCGGTTGAACTTCATGCGCCCGACGGCGGACAGGTTGTAGCGCTCTTCATTGAAGAACAAACCGTTGAACAGACCTTCCACCGCGTCTTCGGTCGGCGGCTCGCCGGGGCGCATCATGCGGTAGATCGCCACCCGCGCCGTCCACAGGTCTGTCGTTTCATCCATGCGCAGGGTCTGCGAAATATAGGCGCCCTGATCCAGCTCGTTGGTGTACAGCGTCTGGATTTTGGCGATGCCCGCCTGCTTCAGGGTTTCCAGCAGCGTCTCGGTGATCTCGTCGTTGGCATTGGCGATGATCTCGCCGCTATCCTTGTCCACCACGTTGTGCGCCAGTACGCGACCCAGCAGTAACTCGTCTTCCACCGTCAGCTTGTCGATGCGCGCTTCCTGCATTTCGCGGATATGGCGCACGGTGATGCGCTTGTCCTTCGCCACAATCGGCTTGCCGTCCTTGGCAGTGATGTCGAAACGCGCGATTTCGCCGCGCAGACGCTCCGGCACCACCTCGAACTGGGTGCCCTTCTTGCCAAAATAAAAGGTGTCGAACTGGAAGAACATCGCCAGAATCTGCTCGGGCGTGTAACCGATCGACTTCAGCAGAATGCTGACCGGCAATTTGCGCCGGCGGTCGATACGGAAATATACGAAATCCTTGGCATCGAACTCAAAGTCCAGCCACGAGCCGCGATAGGGGATCACCCGCGCCGAGAACAGCAGCTTGCCGGAAGAATGGGTCTTGCCGCGGTCATGCTCGAAGAACACCCCGGGCGAACGGTGCAATTGCGACACGATCACACGCTCGGTGCCGTTGACCACGAACGAGCCGGTGTTGGTCATCAGTGGAATCTCGCCCATATAGACTTCCTGCTCCTTGACCTCCTTGATCTTGGGCTTGGAAGACTCCTTGTCGAGGATGGTCAGACGCACCCGCGCGCGCAGCGGCGAAGCGTAGGTCAAACCGCGCTGCTGGCATTCGCGCACATCAAACGGCGGCATGCCGAGCTGGTAGCTGACGAAGTCGAGTCGGGCAAATTTGTTGTGGCTTTCGATTGGGAAAATCGAATTGAACGCGGCCTGCAACCCTTCATTCTTGCGCTGTTCGGCCGGCGTCCAGGCCTGCAGGAATGCGATGTAGGATTCCAGCTGGGTGGAAAGCAGAAAAGGCACCGGCAATGCCCCCTTGCGTTTCGCAAAACTCTTACGTATGCGTTTTTTTTCAGTGAAAGAGCAGCTCATATAATCTCCACGACAGTTGGAAAACCAGGGTTGCGAACCCGCGCCATAGGACGCGAGTTTGCTTATACAATTCGGGTTCAAGCGCGGCGCTTTGCCGCCCTGGGCCAGAAGACAAGGATTAACCGGAACCGGGGCCCGGCTAATCTCTGGCATCTGCCTGCTACTTCAGTTTCCTTTGCAGAAGCGGCAAAAGGCTGACGGCAAAACCGTCAGCCTTTTGCACAACGCAATGCTTACTTGATTTCAGCAGTCGCGCCCGCTTCGATCAGTTGCTTGGCGATCGCATCGGCATCCGCCTTGCTCACGCCTTCCTTCACCGGCTTCGGCGCGCCGTCAACCAGATCCTTGGCTTCCTTCAAGCCCAGACCGGTAATGGTGCGAACCACCTTGATCACGCCAACTTTTTGCTCGCCGGCGGCAGTCAACACCACGGTGAACTCGGTTTGTTCCGCCGCAGCGGCGGCACCGCCGGCAGCGCCGCCGGCTGCCGGAGCCGCCATCGCGGCAGCGGACACGCCGAATTTCTCCTCGACCGCCTTGACCAGTTCGTTAAGTTCCAGCACGGTCATGCCGTCCAGTGCCGCCAAGAATGCGTCTTTATCAAATGCCATTTTGTTCTTCCTGAAATTAAGAGTTCGAAAAAATTAAGCGGTTGCGGTTTTCTGTTCCGCCACGGCCGCCATGACGCGCGCCAGACCGGAAACAGGCGACTGCAACAGACCCAGCAGTTGCGCCAGCAGCACTTCCTTGGAAGGCACGGTTGCGAGGGCGGTAACGCCCGCTACATCCATCACCTTGCCGTTGTAAGCGCCCGCCTTGATCACCAGCTTGTTGTTGCTGCTGGCGAATTCGTGCACCACTTTCGCGGCGGAGACTGCGTCGGCACTGATGCCGTACAGCAACGGCCCCACCATCTGATCAGCCAAGCCCTCGAACGGCGTGCCCTGCACCGCGCGGCGCGCCAGCGTGTTTTTCAACACACGCAGATACACCCCCGATTGGCGCGCATTGGCACGCAATTTGGTGATGTCTGCGACGGCGATGCCGCGGTACTCGGCCAGCACGACCGTCTGTGCCTGCGCCACTTGTGCGCTGACTTCCGCGACGACTGCTTGCTTTTCTTGCAGATTGAGACTCAAAGTCTTCCTCCATCTTCACTGTGAAATATCTTGCTTGCGCGCGATACTCCCCGATTAATGACCGCGACCTCAAGACAGAAATCAAAACAGCTTTCTGCTTGCGGGCACACCATCTGCGTGGGCCGACGAACTTTCCGTCAATTAAGTCTTCAGCCAACCGCGCTTCCGACACCTACGGTCTTTGATGCTGCCAGCCACGCCAGCAGTCCAAAGAACATTCAAAGCCAATCTGACCTATACGCGATTCGATCACTGCGTTGCGCGGTACTCGCTCCCTCGTCTATCCCGAAAGATATGCCCCGGTCGCCGCGTTCCGTGCGCCTTGCTCTCGAACCCCTCGCTACGGTCTTATTGCCTCCTCAACATGGCAACGAAGACAAATCTCCGCCACCAGATTCAAAACATCATGCCGCCAGGCTGGCCTGCTCGACGCGAATCCCGACCCCCATGGTGCTGGAGATCGCGACTTTTTTCAGATACACGCCCTTGGCTGCGGCCGGCTTCGCTTTGTTCAGTGCATCAATCAGCGCCAGCAGGTTTTCGCGCAGTGCTTCCGGCGCGAACGACGCACGGCCGATGGTGCACTGCACGATGCCGTTCTTGTCGGTACGGTACTGCACCTGACCGGCCTTGGCTTCCTTCACCGCACCCGCCACGTCAGCCGCCACCGTGCCCACCTTCGGGTTCGGCATCAAGCCGCGCGGGCCGAGAATCTGGCCCAGCTGGCCGACGATACGCATCGCATCCGGCGCCGCAATCACAATGTCGAAATCCATCTTGCCGGCCTTGATGCTTTCCGCCAGATCGTCGAAACCGACAATGTCGGCACCGGCTGCCTTGGCTTCTTCTGCCTTGGCACCCTGCGCGAATACCGCCACGCGCACGCTCTTTCCGGTGCCTTTTGGCAACACAACCGAGCCGCGCACCAATTGGTCCGACTTCTTGGCGTCCACGCCAAGGTTCACCGCCACATCGATGGACTCGTCAAACTTGGCCTTGGCGGTTTCTTTCACCAGCTTCAGCGCCTCGTCCAGCGCATACAGCTTGCTGTGATCAACCTGTGCCGCGATCGCCTTATAGCGTTTGGAAACTTGTGCCATGTTATTTCACCCCTTCCACGGTAATGCCCATGCTGCGCGCGCTACCGGCGATGGTGCGCACCGCGGCATCCATATCGGCCGCCGTCAGATCCGGCTGCTTGGTCTTGGCGATGTCTTCCGCCTGTTGACGGGTCAGGTTACCGACCTTGGTGGTGTGCGGCACCGCGCTACCCTTCTGGATACCGGCGGCCTTCTTGATCAGAATGGTCGCGGGGGGCGTCTTCATCACAAAGGTGAAGCTCTTGTCCGCATAGGCGGTGATCACGCAAGGGATCGGCAGCCCCGGCTCGACGCCCTGGGTTTGCGCATTGAATGCCTTGCAGAATTCCATGATGTTCAGGCCGCGCTGGCCCAGTGCGGGGCCGATCGGGGGACTGGGATTGGCCTTACCGGCCGGTACTTGCAGCTTGATATAGCCGACGATTTTCTTTGCCACGTTGCAACTCCTTTTTAGTGGGTTTAACGCACACCGCAATTGCTCCGGCACACTCCCCGTTAAAAAAACGATTACTGCTCCTGCATTCAGGCCCGAGTTCTCGCGCCTGCCTTGATCAGGCTTTTTCCACCTGACCGAAACTCAATTCCACCGGCGTGGCGCGACCAAAAATGGTGACCGCCACCCGCAGCTTGCTCTTGTCGTAATTGACGTCTTCCACCATACCGTTGAAGTCGGTGAACGGGCCTTCCTTGACGCGCACCTCCTCGCCCACTTCGAACAATACCTTCGGCCGCGGCTTCTCCACACCGGCCTGCATCTGCTGCATGATGGTGTCCACTTCCTTCTGCGAAATGGGCGAAGGCTTCATCGCGCTACCGCCGAGGAAACCGGTCACCTTGGGCAAACTCTTCACCAGATGCCAGGTTTCATCAGTCATTTCCATCTCGACCAACAGATAGCCGGGAAAGAATTTACGCTCGCTGATGCTTTTCTGCCCCGCCTTCAGCTCGACCACTTCCTCGACCGGAACCAGAACCTGGCCGAACATATCCTGCATGCCGGTGCGCTCAATACGCTCCAGCAAGGCGCGCTGCACGCTCTTCTCAAATTGCGAGTACGTATGCACCACATACCAACGCTTGGCCATCAATCCCCCCGTCCCATCAATTTGTTGACGATCAGCAACAGACTCGCATCCACCGCCCACAGGAACAGCGCCATCACCACCGCAAACAAAATCACGATGCCGGTGGTCTGCACCGTTTCCTTGCGTGTCGGCCACACCACGCGCTTCGCCTCGTTCACCGAATCACCGGCAAAACCGAAGAAGCGCTTGCCCTGCGACGAAGTCCAGAACACGCCCGTTGCCGCCAACACACCGAACAGCACCGACGCCACGCGCAACACCGCAGCCGCATCGCCCAGCGCATAGAAGCCGATCACCCCCGCTGCAAGCAGCAACAGAGTGATCAGCAGTTTGATTTTGTCAGCCATTTACGTCCGTTCTACTTTATAACTGGCAGGCCAGGAGGGTCTCGAACCCCCAACCCTCGGTTTTGGAGACCGATACTCTACCAATTGAGCTACTGGCCTAAAACTATAGGATTTGGGAATGAGGATTTTGGATTTAGGCAACAGCCAAAAATCCTAAATCCCAAATCCAAAATCCCGCTTTTTTACTCGATCACCTTGGCAACCACCCCGGCGCCGACGGTGCGGCCGCCTTCGCGGATCGCGAAACGCAAACCTTCTTCCATCGCGATCGGGTTGATCAGGTTCACCGTGATACTGACGTTGTCGCCCGGCATCACCATCTC
>CAYTZF010000038.1:0-6676 GCA_964442265.1 uncultured Sideroxydans sp. | reverse complement strand
AATTTCTTCACCGTATCCCTGCGCTTCTGCTCGCGGTTGATCAAAGAAGTTTTTGCCATATCACCCTCAGTTCTTCAATGGGAATTTGAAAGCCAGCAACAGCGCGCGCGCTTCCTCGTCGTTCTTCGCCGTCGTCGTGATTGTGATGTTCATCCCGCGCAACGCGTCGATCTTGTCGTATTCAATTTCCGGGAAGATGATTTGCTCGCGCACGCCCATGTTGTAATTGCCGCGGCCGTCAAATGCCTTGCCCGAGATGCCGCGGAAGTCGCGGATACGCGGAATGGCAACCGTCACCAGGCGATCCATGAATTCAAACATGCGGTCGCGGCGCAGCGTTACCTTGCAGCCAACCGGATAATTGTCGCGAATCTTGAACCCGGCGATGGATTTCTTGGCCTTGGTGACCACCGGCTTTTGTCCGGCAATCTTCTGCATATCGGCAACCGCGTGATCCATCACTTTTTTGTCCGCAACCGCCTCTCCCACCCCCATATTCAGGGTGATTTTCTGGATGCGCGGCACTTCCATCACGGATTTGTAACCGAACTGTTTCATCAGTTGCGGCACAACACTTTTCTTGTAGTAGTCGTACAAACGAGCCATGCTCTGTTACCCCTTACGCGATTACTTCGCCGCTGGACTTGAATATGCGCACTTTGCGCCCGTCTTCCAGCACCTTGACACCGACACGGTCGGCCTTTTTCGTGGCCGCATTGAAAATCGCGACATTGGAAACATGCAACGGTTTTTCAATTTCCACGATACCGCCGGACGTACCCTTCATCGGATTCGGCTTCTGGTGTTTTTTCACCTTGTTGATCCCGGCAACCACCACGTAGTCATCTGCAACCTTCAGCACATTGCCGCGACTACCTTTGTCCTTGCCTGCAATAACGATCACATCGTCTTCTTTTCTGATTTTGCGCATGATTTAATCCTCGACCGGCTCTTATAAAACTTCGGGAGCCAGAGACACAATTTTCATGAAGCGCTCGGTGCGCAATTCACGGGTAACCGGGCCAAAAATGCGCGTCCCGATCGGCTCCAGCTTGTTGTTCAGCAGCACAGCGGCGTTGCCGTCGAACTTGATCAGGGAGCCGTCGGCACGGCGCACACCCTTGGCGGTGCGCACCACGACTGCGCTGTACACTTCACCCTTTTTAACCCGCGAACGGGGAGCGGCATCCTTGATGCTGACCTTGATCACATCGCCCACGCCGGCATAGCGGCGCTTGGAACCGCCAAGCACCTTGATGCACATCACGGCACGCGCGCCGGTGTTGTCGGCAACATTCAAAACAGACTGCATTTGTATCATTTTTCAATCTCCAACTTATTCCGCCTGCGGCGGCTAGTTTTGGAACCCGTTCGGGTTAGGCCGTCGCAAGCGACGGTGAAACGAAGCCGCGCATTCTAGTCAAACTTGCCCAGTTGCGCAAGCACTATTTGTATTTTGGTGCAGAGGACTTACGCGGACTCCAACACACGCCATGATTTGGTCTTTGACAGCGGGCGGCTTTCCTCGATAGTTACCACCTGGCCTTTTGTGCAGCTGTTGTTCTCGTCATGCGCGTGATATTTCTTGGACACGCGAACCACTTTGCCCAGCACCGGGTGCTTGACTTTGCGCTCGACCAGCACGGTCACTGTTTTGTCCATCTTGTTGCTGACGACGGTTCCGGTCAGCACTCGTTTCAGGTTGGTTGCACTCATTGCTGTACACCTTTTTCGGTCAATACTGTTTTAATCCTGGCGATATCGCGGCGCACCTTGCCGATCTGGCTGTTGTTGGCCAGCTGCTGGGTCGCCAATTGCATACGCAGACTAAATTGCGCCTTGCCCAGGGAGAGCAATTCCTGCTGCAACTCCTCCACCGACTTATTTTTCAGTTCACTCGACTTCATGATTAAGCCCCCACCTGTCTAACAACAAAGGTTGTCTCGAGCGGCAACTTTGCGGTTGCCAGTTTGAAGGCCTCGCGTGCCAGCGCTTCCGGCACACCGTCCATCTCGTACAGCATCTTGCCGGGACGAATCTCGGCAACGTAGTACTCCGGATTGCCCTTGCCGTTACCCATCCGCACTTCAGCCGGCTTTTGCGAGATCGGCTTGTCCGGGAAGATGCGGATCCAGATACGCCCGCCGCGTTTAATATGGCGCGTCATGGCGCGGCGCGCGGCTTCGATCTGGCGCGCTGTCAGGCGGCCGCGGCCCACGGCCTTGAGACCGAATTCACCGAAACTGACCTGGTTGCCGCGAGTCGCAACGCCGGTGTTGCGGCCCTTTTGCTCCTTGCGGTATTTTCTTCTAGCTGGCTGTAGCATGTTTGGCTCCCGACTTTCTTACTTTCTTTTCAGGCTCGGCTGCGGCTGGCGCAGCTTCCTCCTGTTGACCGGTATGGTCGCCCTTGTAGACCCAGACCTTGACGCCGATGATGCCGTAGGTGGTCTTCGCTTCGGCAAAACCGTAATCGATCTCCGCACGCAGGGTATGCAAGGGCACACGGCCTTCGCGATACCATTCGGTGCGGGCGATCTCGATCCCGTTCAGGCGGCCGGCGCTCATGATCTTGATTCCCTGCGCGCCCAGGCGCATCGCGTTTTGCATCGCGCGTTTCATCGCGCGGCGGAACATGATGCGTTTTTCCAGTTGCTGGGTAATCGATTCGGCAATCAGCTGCGCATCGATTTCCGGCTTGCGCACTTCCTCGATATTCAGGCCGACATCGGGCAAGCCCATGCGGATGCGCAGTTCGGCGCGGAGTTTTTCGATATCTTCGCCTTTCTTGCCGATGACCACCCCCGGACGCGCGGTATAGATGGTGATCTTGGCATTCTTCGCGGGGCGCTCGATGATGATCTTGGAAACCCCGGCACCGGCCAGTTTTTTCTTCAGATAATCGCGGACTTCGATGTCCTTGAGCAGCAGAGAGGAAAAGTTCTTGCTATTCGCATACCACTTGGATGACCAGTTTTTCTGGACGCTCAGGCGGAATCCGATCGGATTGATTTTCTGACCCATGCTTAACTCCCGACGGTGATCGTAATGTGGCAGGTTTGCTTCTCGATGCCGGTCCCGCGGCCTTTGGCACGCGGGATCATGCGCTTAAGCGAAGTGCCTTTGTCCACATAAATAGTGGAAACCTTCAATTCGTCGATATCGGCGCCGTCATTGTGCTCGGCATTCGCAATCGCGGAATCGAGCGCCTTCTTGAGGATGGCGCCGCCCTTCTTTGGGCTGAAGGTCAGAATGTTCAAAGCTTGCGCGACCGGCAGGCCACGAATCTGGTCCGCGACCAGACGAGCCTTTTGGGCTGACAGGCGAACACCGCGGATGACTGCTGTTGTACTCATCATCTCTCCTTATTTCTTCGCTTTTTTATCAGCCGCATGACCTTTGAAGGTACGCGTCAGAGAAAATTCGCCCAGCTTGTGGCCGACCATGTTTTCGGAAACATACACCGGCACATGCTGCTTGCCGTTATGTACCGCAATGGTGAGACCGACGAACTCGGGCAAAACCGTGGAACGACGCGACCAGGTCTTGACCGGGCGTTTGTCGCTGGTTGCGCGAACTGTTTCCACTTTCTTCAGCAGATGCAGATCGACGAACGGGCCTTTTTTGATAGAACGTGCCATTTTCCTGTTACCCCTTAAGCCTTGTAGCGACGACGCACGATCATGCTCGTGGTCCGCTTGTTACTACGCGTGCGATAGCCCTTGGCCGGCACTCCCCACGGACTGACCGGATGACGGCCCGCCGCAGTCTTGCCTTCACCGCCACCGTGCGGGTGATCCACCGGGTTCATCACCACACCGCGCACGGTCGGACGGATACCGCGCCAGCGATTGGCACCCGCCTTGCCGATGGAGCGCAGCGAATGCTCGGCATTGCCCACTTCGCCCAGTGTGGCGCGGCAATCGATATGCACCTTGCGAATTTCGCCGGAGCGCAGACGCAACTGGGCATAGCTGCCTTCGCGCGCCAGCAACTGCACAGCCGCGCCGGCCGAGCGCGCCAACTGCGCGCCCTTGCCCGGCAGCATCTCGATCGCATGGATCGTCGAGCCGACCGGCATGTTGCGCAACGGCAGCGTGTTACCCGCCTTGATCGGCGCTTCCGAACCGCTCATCAGCTCGGCCCCGGCGGAGATTCCCTTGGGTGCCAGGATATAGCGGCGATCGCCGTCCGCATACAACAGCAGAGCCAGATGCGCGCTGCGGTTCGGATCGTATTCCAGGCGCTCGACCTTGGCCGGAATCCCGTCCTTGTTGCGTTTGAAATCGACCACACGGTAGTGTTTCTTGTGTCCGCCGCCCATGTGACGGGTGGTGATGTGGCCGTTGTTGTTGCGGCCCGCTGTGCGTGTCTTTTTTTCCAGCAAAGACGCAACCGGTTTGCCTTTGTGCAGTTCCTTGTTGACCACGCGCACAACGGCACGGGTGCCCGGCGAAGTTGGTTTAAGTTTGATCAGTGCCATGATTTACCCCTGCTCACTTGCGGCGAAGTTGATTTCCTGTCCAGCGGCGAGGCTGACAAAGGCCTTCTTCCAGTCCTGGCGCTTGCCCATGAAACGGCCAAAGCGTTTTTGCTTGCCCTTGACCACGCTCACCTGAACACCTTCGACTGTCACTTTAAACAGCTTCTCGACCGCAGCCTTGATTTCCGGCTTGGTCGCGTCGCTGGCCACGTTAAAAATCACCTGGCCGTTCTTTTCCGCGACAAACGTGGCTTTTTCCGACACCTGCGGCGCGCGCAGGATATTCAGCAGGCGTTCTTCATTGAATTTGATTGTGTTCATGCCAGCAACTCCTCGATTTTGGCGATCGCATTGCGCGTGACCAGCACATTGCTGAAACGAACCAGACTGACCGGATCGGCCTGATGCGCCTCGACCACCAGCACATTCGGCAGGTTGCGAGCGGACAGGTACAGATTCTCGTCAACGCTGTCGGTAATGATCAGCAGACGCGCATCCTGCAAACCCATCGCCTTGATCTTGTCGGCCAGCAGTTTTGTCTTCGGCGCTTCCAGGGTCAGCGCTTCGATCACGCTCAAACGTCCGTCGCTCACCAGCTTGGAGAATATCGAAGCCAAACCGGCCCGATACATCTTGCGGTTAATCTTTTGCGAGTAGTTTTGATCCGGGCTGTTCGGGAAAATCTTGCCACCCCCGCGCCACAGCGGACTGGATGCCATACCGGCGCGCGCGCGACCGGTGCCTTTTTGGGCAAACGGTTTGCGCGTGGATTTGGCAATTTCGCTGCGCCCTTTTTGCTTGCTGTTGGCAGAGCGGGCATTGGCCAGATAGGCCGTCACCAGCTGGTGCACCAGCGCCTCGTTGTATTCGCGGCCAAAGAATTCATCCGATGCGCTCACGCTCGCGCCCGGCTTGCCGTTTTCATTGATTAGTTTGAGTTCCATTATGCCCCCGCTTTCACTGCCGGACGAACGATCACATCGCCGCCGGGTGCGCCCGGTACCGCGCCGCGCACCAGCAACAGCTGGCGCTCCGCATCGATACGAACGATCTGGAGATTTTGCACGGTGCGCTGCACGTCGCCGAGGTGGCCGGTCATGCGCTTGCCCGGAAACACGCGACCCGGATCCTGCGCCATACCGATGGAGCCCGGCACGTTGTGCGACTTGGAGTTGCCGTGCGATGCCCGGCCCGATTTGAAGTGGTGGCGCTTGATGGTGCCGGCGTAGCCTTTACCGATCGTCACGCCGGTCACATCGACCTTTTGCCCAACCTGGAACAGATCGATGCCCACCTTGCCACCCAGCGCAAGGCTGGCGAGCTGTTCTGGCGCGGCGGTAAATTCTTTCAGCACACTCCCCGCTTCGACACCCGCCTTGGCGAAATGCCCGGCGGCAGCCTTGGTCACGCGGCTGGCACGGCGCGTACCGAACGCAACCTGCACAGCACTGTAACCATCCGTGGGAGCGGTTTTGATCTGGGTGACACGATTGTTGGACACGTCCAGCACGGTCACCGGCAACGAGGAACCGTCGTCGGTAAAAATGCGGGTCATGCCAATCTTGCGACCGACAAGTCCTAAACTCATTTTGTTTTCCTTTATTAAGGGGCCGACTTCAATTGGTCGGCCGATTCAGTTACTGCAACCTGCGATTACTGCAACTTGATTTCCACATCCACACCGGCCGGCAGATCCAGTTTCATCAGCGCATCAACAGTCTTATCCGTCGGATCGATGATGTCCATCAGGCGCAAGTGGGTGCGAATTTCGAATTGATCACGCGAAGTCTTGTTCACGTGCGGCGAACGCAGCACGTCAAAGCGCTCAATCTTGGTCGGCAAGGGAACCGGGCCTTTAACCACGGCCCCGGTGCGCTTGGCGGTATCCACGATCTGCAGCGCGGATTGGTCGATCAAACGATAGTCGAACGCCTTCAGGCGAATGCGAATTTTTTGACTTTGCATAATCTTCTCTTGCATTTTTGCGGCGAAGCCGCAGGTTTAAAGAACGAAAACGCGCGGCCGCAGCCACGCGAGGGCGCGCATTGTATGCTTACTCGATCACCTTGGCAACCACCCCGGCGCCGACGGTGCGGCCGCCTTCGCGGATCGCGAAACGCAAACCTTCTTCCATCGCGATCGGGTTGATCAGGTTCACCGTGATACTGACGTTGTCGCCCGGCATCACCATCTC
>CAYTZF010000037.1:0-10014 GCA_964442265.1 uncultured Sideroxydans sp. | reverse complement strand
AGACAGCCGGCCATCTTGATCGCGTTGCTGATCAGCATCACGCGGCCCTTGGGCAGCGAGTCGGCGAAAGCGCCGACGAAAGGCGCGAGGAAAATGAAAGAGAGAATGAACGCCTGTTGCAACACCGGCGTGTGCCAACTTGGAGCGTGGACTTGTTTTAGCAGTGCGATCGCGGCGAAGAGCAGGGCGTTGTCGGCAAGCGCGGAAAAGAACTGCGCCGCCAGAATGATGTAAAAGCCGCGTTTCACGTTTTGATTATTTGAGATGTCCGGATTGGCGCGGTTTTATAACATGAAATATCTGCCGCGTTGATTAAATTGTCGTTGCAAGCGGATTCATTTTCAAAACGCACCGCGGGTGCGGCCTGCTATCATTCCAACCCTTTTTGTTGGCAACCCTTTCCTCATGTCACGTCCTATTCAGGCACACATCGACCTTGCCGCGCTGGCGCACAATCTGCGCGTCGCGCGCCGCGCCACGGCGGCGCGGGTACTGGCAGTGATCAAGGCGAACGCCTACGGTCACGGCCTGTTGCAGGCGGCGGAAGCCTTGGGCGAGGCCGACGGTTATGCCCTGCTCGATGTGCGCGACGCGGTTGCATTGCGCGAAGCGGGCTTTCGCCAGCCCATCCTGCTGCTGGAGGGGTTCTTCTCCCGCGACGAGTTGCCGCTGGTCGCCGAATACGAATTAAGCTGCGTCATTCACAGTGTGCGCCAATTGGACTGGCTGGATGCCTATCCGCGCCCACACGGTCTGTCGGTCTGGCTCAAGTTTAACAGCGGGATGAACCGGCTCGGTTTTTCCCCCGCCGAATTTCCCGCCGTGCTGGAGAAACTGAAAGCGCATCGCGCGGTGCGCGAGGTCACGCTGATGACTCATTTCGCCCAAGCGGATGAAGCAGCGGGTATCGCGCAACAACAGGCCCTGTTCGAACAATTGGCCGCGCCTTGCCGCTTGCCGTGCTCGCTCGCCAATTCCGCCGCCCTGTTGCGTCATCCGGCCGCGCACGGCGATTGGGTGCGTCCCGGCATCATGCTCTACGGCAGTTCGCCATTTGCCGATACCAGCGCGCAGCAGCTGGGCTTGCGCCCGGTGATGACCTTGAGCAGCGAGATCATCTCGATCCAGAATCTGAAAGCGGGCGAGACGGTCGGCTACGGCGCGACTTTCCGCGCCGAGCGGGCGATGCGCATCGGCACGGTGGCCTGCGGCTATGCCGACGGTTATCCGCGCCATGCGCCGAGCGGCACGCCCATCCTGGTTGATGGGCGGCGCACGCGCACGCTGGGGCGGGTGTCGATGGACATGCTGGCGGTGGACCTGAGCGAGTTGCCCGACGTGCGGATCGGCTGCCGTGCGGTGTTGTGGGGCGAGGGGATGCCGGTGGATGAGGTGGCGCGCGCCGCCGGCACCATCAGCTACGAATTGCTTTGCGCGCTCGCGCCACGTGTGCCGGTTTCTTCCTGAAACCCGATCTGCCCTTCGAGCAAACTGTGCGCGACCGCGCGCATCTTTTCCGGTGCCGCATCGCTTAACGCAATCGATTTTGCCTGGGGCAGTTCGACGAAGTGATTAGCTTGCGAGCGCAGATAGCCCGGGTCGTAGTGCAGCGCCAGCAATTCGTCCACCAGCGTGTGAAATGCACCGTCCCGGATCAGTCCTTCCCAGTGTTGCAGGCGCTTCGTACCGTGGAAAGTATGCAACGCCTGCAGGCGTTCGATCAGCGTGTCGGGCGAATCGAGGAAGTGCCGATACTCTTCCAGCAGCAGCGCGATACGGGCTTCGCGCGTCGTGTCGAGCAATACACAGGCGCTTTGGTGCATCGCGTTAACCAGCCCGGGCGGCAGGCCGACGCGGCCGATGCGGTTGCTTTCCGCCTCGACGAAGACCGGGCGCGCGGAATTGAATCCGCGCAGGGTTTGCCACAGACAGGTGTCGAACCAGCGCTGCGAGGGTTGCGCCTCGTCCCATTCGCCCAGCACCGAGCCGCGATGCCGTGCCAGGGTTTCCAGATCGAGCACCTGCGCCCCTTCCGCCGCCAGGGCATCGAGCAAACGGGTCTTGCCACTGCCGGTGGCACCGCAAATCACACGGAAGGTCAGCGTGGCGGGCAGTTGATCCAGTTGATCCAGCACCTCGTGCCGGTAAGTTTTGTAGCCGCCTTCCAGCTTGTGCGCGGCCCAGCCGATCTGCGCGAGGATGATGCTCATCGCGCCGCTGCGCTGGCCGCCGCGCCAGCAGTAGATAAGCGGTTTCCAGGATTTTGGATGGTCACGGAAACTCGTTTCAAGATGATGGGCGATGTTCTTCGCCACCAGTGCCGCGCCGACCTTGCGCGCTTCGAACGGCGATACCTGTTTGTATAATGTGCCGACGGTGATGCGCTCTTCATCCGACAGGACCGGGCAATTGATCGCGCCCGGAATGTGGTCGTCGGCGAACTCGGCCGGCGTGCGCACGTCGATGATTTCGTCAAACTGGCCAAGCTGTGATAGGTTCGCGGTCCTGAATAACATTGAATAATCCTAAAAACTTTTTGCCACAGAGGTCACAGAGGGCACAGAGAAAAACAAAACCGTTTCCAGTGAAAAAGCGCCACACAGGTGTGAAATACTCGTGGAAGTTGGTGAAGCTGCGACTTTCTCTATGTTCTCTGTGGCTAGATTTTTGTTTTTAAATTGATTGGAGCAAAGATGTCCGAAGTGAAGTTGACCCGATTGTCGCACGGCGGCGGATGCGGCTGCAAAATCGCACCGGCTTTGTTGCGCGAGATACTGGGCGAGGCCAGGCAGAAACTGCCGTTCCCCGATCTGATGGTGGGGACGGAAACCAGCGACGATGCGGCGGTCTATCGCCTGAACGGTGAGCAGGCCATCATCGCCACCACCGATTTCTTCATGCCCATCGTGGACGATGCCTTCGACTTTGGGCGTATCGCGGCGACCAATGCCCTTTCCGATGTGTATGCCATGGGCGGCACGCCCATCATGGCGCTCGCCATCGTCGGCATGCCGATCGACAAGCTGCCGCCCGACACCATTCGCCGGATATTGCAGGGCGGCGAAGCGGTATGCCGCGATGCCGGCATCCCCATCGCGGGGGGACATTCCATCGACGCGCCGGAGCCAATCTACGGCTTGGTCGCGCTCGGCATCGTGCACCCCGATCACGTCAAGAAAAACGACGCGGCGCGCGCGGGCGATGTGCTGATTCTCGGCAAGGGACTGGGCATCGGCGTGCTGGCCGCCGCGATGAAGAAAGAGCTGTTGAGCGATGCGGGCTATGCGCAGATGATCGCCACCACCACGCAACTGAACCGCGTGGGCGGCGAGCTGGCAGCGATGCCGGACGTGCATGCGCTGACCGACGTGACCGGTTTCGGTTTGCTTGGCCATCTGCTGGAGATCTGCCGCGGCTCCAATCTGGGAGCAGCGGTGCACTTCGATCGGGTGCCGACCCTGTCCGAGGCGTTACCGCTGGTGCAGCAGGGCATTGTCGCCGGCGCCATTGCGCGCAATCTGGCGAGCTATGGGCATGAGCTCGATTTTGCGCCGGAACTGGCGAACTGGCAACGCCAGTTGCTGGCTGATCCGCAGACCAGCGGCGGCCTGCTGGCGGCGGTCGCGCCGGAAGCGGCAGATGAAGTGTTGGCGCGTTTCCGCGATACGGGTTTCGCGCAAGCGGCAGTGATAGGAACGGTCGAGCAGGGTGCGGCGCGAGTTTCGGTGATATGAGTGCTTGGTACCCCGGACGGGAATCGAACCTGTAACTAGCCCTTAGGAGGGGCTTGTTATATCCATTTAACTACCGGGGCAGCGGCGCACATTCTAACGTAAAATCGCGCCCCCGCTGGCGCCGCAATGGGCGCGCTCATGCAGAAAGGTAAAGCAACATGCGATTTCCAAACCTGAATATTTTTGCAGCCTGGTTCTTTATGCCGCAGACCATCTTCATGGGGTGGGTGGCGGCGGCCGGGGGCATGTTGCTCAACGTGCTCGGCCTGGGGACCACCGAAGGCGATATTCCCAGTCGTATCGTGGGGGCGTTGTTATTGTTCGCGCTGGTTTTTCTGGTCTGGTTTCAGATGCGCGGTTTGCCGCCGCCAGGGAAAGCGGGGGGCAACGGCTACACGCTGGGTCATCGCCTGACTCTGATCGGCAATGTGCTGGCTGCTTGTCTGTTCGTGTTCCACTTTTTTGCGCCGCAGATCAGTAATTACAACACGCATTTGGTGCTGGACAAGTTCACCACCATGTTCGGTTACCTGTGTCTGGGCTTCTTTGCAATCGGTTTCTCTTTCATCTATCAATCCTCATTGCCGCAGGAAAAGAACAGTTAAATGCCTTACATCACGCTGGATAAAGCCTCTCTCGCTTTCGGTCATGTCGCCCTGCTCGATCAGGTGGAATTTCAACTTGACGAGGGCGAGCGCGTCGGTCTGATCGGGCGCAACGGCGGCGGCAAATCGAGTCTGCTGAAGGTGCTGGCCGGCGAGGCAAGTCTTGATGATGGAACCCTGTGGCGGCAACCTTCCGCGCGCATTGCTTATGTCAGCCAGGAGCCGGTGCTGGATGCAAATGCAACCGTATTCGACGAGGTGGCGCGCGGGCTGGGCGAACTGCAGAAGATCATCAGTGCCTATCATCATCTGTCGCATCAACTGGCCGAGCCGGACGCAGACTACGAAACCCTGCTGGCGCAGATGCAGCCGCTGCAGACCGCGCTGGAAGCGCAGAACGGCTGGGCGGTGCAGGCGCGCATCGAGGCCGCCATCCAGCGGCTGGAGTTGGATCCGGAAGCACTGGTGGGTTCGCTCTCCGGCGGCGTGCGCAAACGCGTGGCGCTGGCGCAGGCGCTGGTGGCAGAGCCCGATGTGCTGATCCTCGACGAACCGACCAACCATCTGGACTTTGCTTCGATCGAATGGCTGGAAGGGCTGCTCACCAGTTTTCGCGGCAGCGTGCTGCTGGTTACCCACGATCGCAAGTTTCTCGACAATGTCGTCACGCGCATCGTCGAGCTGGATCGCGGCAAGCTGGCGAGTTTCCCCGGCAATTTTGCGGCTTACCAAAAAGTTAAGGAGCGCATGCTGGCCGACGAGGCGGTGTTGAACGCCAAGTTCGACAAGGTGCTGGCGCAGGAAGAAGTGTGGATCCGCCAGGGCGTGAAGGCGCGGCGCACACGCAACGAGGGCCGAGTACTGCGGCTGGAACAGTTGCGGCGCGAGCGCGCGGCGCGGCGCGAGAAGGTGGGGCGCGTGGAGATGAATCTGGACGCGGGCGACCGCTCCGGCAAGCTGGTGGCGGAACTGACTCACGTGAGCAAATCCTTCGGCGCCAAAAAAATCATCGACGATTTTTCCTGCCGCATCCAGCGCGGCGACAAGATTGGTCTGCTCGGACCCAACGGCGCGGGCAAGAGCACCTTGCTCAAGATCATCCTGGGGGAGTTGGCGCCGGACAGCGGTACGGTCAAGCTTGGTACTAAATTATCCGTGGCCTATTTCGACCAGTTGCGCGCGCAGCTCGACGACGATGCCACGCTCGCCGACACCATCAGCCAGGGTGCGGATTTCATCGAGATCGGCGGGCAGAAGAAGCACATCATCAGCTACCTCGGCGATTTTCTGTTCGCGCCGGAACGCGCGCGTTCGCCGGTGAAGAGCTGTTCCGGCGGCGAGCGCAACCGCCTGCTGCTGGCACGATTGTTCACCCAGCCGGCCAATGTGCTGGTGCTGGACGAGCCGACCAACGATCTCGACATCGAGACGCTGGAGCTGCTGGAGGAGATGCTGGCGCAATACGATGGCACGTTGTTCCTGGTCAGCCATGACCGCGCCTTCCTCGATAACGTGGTGACCCAGGTAATCGCCTTTGAAGGCGACGGCAAGCTGATGGAGTACGTCGGCGGCTACGAGGACTGGGTGCGGGTGAAGCAATACGAAGCCGTACAACAAGGAAAGACTGTTGGTCGGGTTTTAACCCGACAAACCCGTCCTGTGCATAACAAGGATGCCGGGTTGAAACCCGACCTACAGGGCGACGCAAGTTCCGGGCTCAAGGAAAAGGTTACGAAGAAACTCAATTTCAAGGAACAGAAGGAACTGGACGAAATGCCGCAGCGCATCGAGGCACTTGAGCGCGAACAGGAAGAGATCACGGCGGCACTTGGCACGGGCGCGCTGTTTCGCGACAATCCCGCCCATGCCAGGCAGTTGCAGCAACGCGCCGGCGAGATTGAAGAGGCGCTATTGCAGCTGATGGCGCGCTGGGAGGCGCTGGAAAATCGTTGAGGGGGCAGTGATGAACAGGAAAATTTTTCTGTTGCTTGCCACACTTTTCGGATTATCCCTGCCTGCCTGTTCTACCCAGCAGCTGATGCAGGTGGCGACCTCCGGCGACCCAAAACTGGCACTCAAGAGCATGATCGAGCGGCGGGTGACTTCCTACAAATACAACCCGCAAATCATTTTGTCCGATTTAAGAAGGGTCCGCACTGAATACAGCCGCCTGGTCGGCAATGTGCAAAAGGAAAGCGGTGCGAAGTGGGGATCGAAAGAGGCGCGCACTCTGCCCGGCCGCACCCGCTACGTGAAATATACCGAACAGTACAAGAATCGAGTAGTGGTGGATTACGACGCGGGCACCATCCTGATCGAGCACCTGGAAGAGGATAAAGTCGCCGACAAGCTGCGCAATGCGGCGGCGGTTGCGTTGCTCACGCCGGACGATCCCGGCGCGGTGGATCTGTTCTCCGACAAGGAGATTGTGCTCAACGGCAAACCCTTTCTGCAGGAACTGGTGGTGGACCAGAACGATGCCGTGCTCAAATCGCGCGCGGACGTGGAACGTTACGCCGACTATCTGGTGGCGAACCAGTTGCAGCGCCGCCGCATCAATGTTGATGGGGCCGGCAAGGACGTGCTGTACGTGCAGATGCGCATGATAAACACACACCTCGACAAGCGTGCCGTTCAATATGCTTCCACGGTGCGTGAACATTCCGCCAATTCCAAAGTGAGCCGCAGTCTGATCTACGCGGTGATCAAGACGGAAAGCTCGTTCAATCCTTATGCAGTTTCGAGCGCGCCCGCCTACGGCATGATGCAACTGGTGCCGACCAGCGGCGGGCGCGAGGCCTACCGCAAGGCCAAAGGCAAGGACGTGATACCGAGCAAGGAGTACCTGTTCGATGCGGGCAACAACATCGAACTGGGTTCGACCTATCTCGGCGTGCTGCTCAACGACAGTCCGCTGCGCGCGATCCGCAATCCGGTCTCGCGCGAGTACTGCGCCATCGCCGCTTACAACACCGGGCCGTCGAATGTGTTTCGTGCGTTCAGCCAGTTGAGCGGCCGGGCAAGGCAGAAAGATGCGCTGGACAAGATCAACTCGATGCGTCCGGACCAGGTCTTTAATGCGCTGCGCAGCAACCTCCCCTACAAGGAAACCCGCAGCTACGTGGTAAAGGTGACAGAAGCGAAGAAGCGCTACGCCACCATGTAGTCGGGCTTGCACCCGGCGCCGAACAGGCATAGCCTGCAAGCATATCAACTCCGCAGTAGGAGGTGTGCCATGACAACCAAACCCGATCCCACCGCAAAATCCGTTGCCTGCGAAATCTGCCTGAAAGAAGTCCCGTTAAACGAGGCTAAACGTTTCGAGGCGGAAGACTATGTCGCGCATTTCTGCGGGCTGGACTGTTATGCCGAATGGAAACGGCGCAGCGAGAAGTCGCCGTTGCCCAAAAACCTGAAGTAATCGTCAATTGCTTCATTTCGCCGCAGCAGGCCGCCAGAGCAAACCGATTGCGGCGATGATGCAGAACATCGCGCCGGCATAGAAAGTGAACGCGGCGCCGAGACGATCCCATAGCAATCCTGCCAGCACGCTGGCTACCAGCATCGCCAGCCCGCTCATCAGATTGAAAAACCCGTAGCCCGTGCCGCGCAGATCGGCAGGGGTTGCGTCGGCCACCATGCGCGCCAACAGTCCCTGGGTGATACCCATGTGCACGCCCCACAACGCAACGCCTGCCAGCACCGTGGTCCAGTGGTCATCGGTCGCCAGCACCAGATCGGCCGCGATCAACACCATGAGCCCAATCGCCAGCAGCCTGGTGTGACTCATGCGATCGGAAAGTTTGCCGAAGGGATACGCCGAGGCGGCGTAGATCACATTCATCGCCACCATCACCAGCGGCACCAGCGCAACAGCGATGCCACCCTGCGCGGCACGCAACACCAGAAAGGCTTCGCTGAAACGCGCCAGCGTGAACACCGCGCCGATGCCCACCACCCACCAATAGGTCGAGTTCAGACGGCGCAGGTTCGCGCGACTGATCGGATTGATCGGCTGGTGCACTTTCGTTCTTTGGGGTTCGTGCACGCCGAACAGCAGCAGCGCCACCGCCAGCAGTCCCGGAATCAGCGCCACCCAGAACACCGCACGGAAATCGTTGGCCCACCACAGCATCAGCCCCACCCCCAGCAACGGCCCGACAAATGCGCCCACCGTATCCAGCGACTGGCGCAAGCCGAACGCCGCGCCGCGAATTGCGGGCGGCGTGATATCGGCGAGCAGGGCATCGCGCGGCGCGCCGCGTATTCCCTTGCCGATGCGGTCGAGGAAGCGCGCACTCAACACCATGCCCACGCCGGATGCCAGCGCGAACATCGGCTTGGTCAGCGCACCCAATGCATAGCCGAATACCGCCAGCCCCTTGCGTTTGCCCAGATAATCGCTCAATACACCGGAGAAAACTTTCACCAGCAGCGCGGTCGATTCGGCGATGCCCTCGATCACACCCACTGTCAGCGCGCTGGCTCCCAGCACCGTCACCATGAACAGCGGCAACAGGCTGTGGATCATCTCCGACGAAACATCCATCAGCAGGCTGACGAAGCCCAGCACCCACACGCCGTTGGGCATCCTGGCCAATGTTTTCTTGCCGATCTTCTGCATCATGCGTTTTTTCCCGGAGAAGTTTGCAGCTCGCGTAAAATGCGTGCCGCACTATAGCGCTGTCTCCTGCCAATCACTACATCATCACCGTGACCACTGAAGTCGAACGTTTCTTTTCCGAACACAGCCCGCTTGCCGCTGCAGTTGTCTCGTTTCGTCCGCGCGCGCAGCAGCACGAGATGGCGCTGGCCGTGGCCGAGGCGATCCGCGACAACGCCATTCTCGTGGTCGAGGCGGGCACGGGCACGGGCAAGACGTTCGCCTATCTGGTGCCGGCACTGCTGGCGGGCGGCAAGGTGGTGATCTCCACCGGCACCAAGAACCTGCAAGACCAGTTGTTCCAGAAAGACCTGCCGATGGTGCGCGACGCGCTGAAGGCACCGGTGTCGGTGGCGCTGCTCAAGGGGCGCTCCAACTATGTGTGTCACTATCATCTGGAACTGGCGCAATCGAACGGGCTGTTCAAGACGCGCGAGGATGTGAAGCATCTGGCGAAGATCGCGAATTACGCCAAGGTGACGCAGAGCGGCGACCGGAGCGGGCTGGCTGACGTGCCGGAGAATGCGCCGATCTGGATGCATGTGACGTCGACGCGCGACAATTGTCTCGGCCAGGAATGCCCGCAGCACGATGAATGTTTTGTACTGAAAGCACGCAAGGAGGCGATGGAGGCAGACGTCATCGTGGTCAACCATCACCTGTTCTTTGCCGATGTGATGCTGCGCGATGAAGGCGTGGCGGAGTTGCTGCCGGCCTGCAACACGGTGATCTTCGACGAGGCACACCAACTGCCGGAGACCGCGAGCCTGTTCTTCGGCAAGAGCCTGGCCACGTCGCAGTTATTCGATCTGGCGACCGATACAAGGGTTGAGGCACTGACCTCGGCCAAGGATTTCGCGCTGCTGCCGGTGGCGTGCGATGAACTGGAAAAAGCCGCGCGCGACCTGCGCCTGGCGTTCAAAAAGGAAGGGCGCATGGCGGCGGAGGCGACGGCGAACATCAGGGAATTTGCGCCGGCGCTGAAGACGCTGGACGAGAAGTTGTGCAAGCT
>CAYTZF010000036.1:0-4048 GCA_964442265.1 uncultured Sideroxydans sp. | reverse complement strand
GGTGCAGATCAATCGCATTCTGGAAGGGGAAGTGCCGCAGTGGTATGCCGAGCCGCCGTGCGAAGCGACCGCGCGCGAGCGCGTCGGGCTGTGCGCGCCGCAACAACTGCGCGGCCGCATGCCGCTGCCGCGGGATCTGTTCGAGACCGGGCACGGCTGATTGATCCTGGAAAAAGCAGTTGGAGCTGACGGGTGGTTCGATACGCCTTGCGGCGCAAGGCTACTCACCACGAACGGAATCTAACCCAATAGGTGATTCACCGTTCGCCCTGAGTAGCCCGCGTAGCGGGTGTATCGAAGGGTTTCGTGACTTCAACTGCTGTTTCCAGGTTTATCCGGCTGTGGGTCGGACTTCAGTCCGACGGGTTTGATTTTTGAAGTTCCGTGTCGGACTGAAGTCCGGCCCGCGCAATTCAGGTCTGCGTCTGGCTTGTGTCGCGTCCCAGGCGCATGTACTTGACCAGTTTTGCGATGTTCTTGGCATAGTCGCCGATGCGCTCGATCGAGCGGACGATCACCATGGATTCCACTGCGCTGGCGACCGTCTTCGGCTGCTCCATCATGTAAGTCAGCTGCTGCCGCATGATGACGCGTGTCGCCGCATTGATCTCTTCGTCCATATTTTCCAGCAGGGCGGCTGCTTCTGTATCGCCGGACTTGAACGCCTGCAATGCCGCCTGCAGCATGTCATACGAGAGCAGCAGGGCGCGGTTCAGCCCGTGATGGCGCACCAGTTCACCCAGGTCGCGGCTGCCGATGCGGGTGATCGCCGCAGCTATCTTGTTGGTGTGCGCATGCAGTCTTTCCAGATCGTTGCCGATGCGGATGCAGGCGACGACAAAACGCATGTCGCCGGCCACCGGTTGGCGCCGCACCAGGATCAGGTCGCAGATCTCGTCGGCACTGCGCTGCAAGTGCAGGATTTCCGGATCGTCTTGCGGGATGGAGGCAATGTCGGCCGGATTACCGGAACGCAAGGGCGAGGTCGCCACGGCGAAGCGCTGCGCGATCCTTTCCGCCATCGCACCAATGCATTCGCCCAGCTGTTGCAGTTCTTGGTCAAAGTGGCGCGAGGTGTGGCTGGCTGTTGTCATTGTTTTGATCAGAATAGAAAGGAGAGGAGAGCGATGAGCGCGCCCAAGAGTGCACCGGCCAATACGTCGCTGGGATAGTGCAGGCCGAGGATGGGGCGCGACAACGCGACCAGCGCGGCGAACGGCACGACCAGCCAGAACAGGGCGGGGTAATAGGCGAGCACGACGATGCTGAACGCCACCGCATGCAGGGTGTGGCCGGAGGGAAAGCTGAACTGGTCGAGCGCTTTGCCGACGCACCGGATTGCGGGATAGACGTTGAACGGGCGCGGGCGCAGGGTCTTGCCCTTGATCAGTTTGTAGAGCAGCGTGCCGCACAAGCCGACCGCCAGCATGTGCAACACGGCGGGCAGCGCATCCGTGCCGTGTTGCAGCAGCAGTGCGATCATCAGTGCATACCAGAACACGCCGTCGCCAAGACGGCTGGCCAGGCGGAACAGGTTGCGCACCGTGAAGTTGCGGCTGCGCCGGTTGCAGAATGCGCACAGCTCAGCGTCCCAGATTTTAATCTGTTGCAGTGGAAAGTTCAGGTTGGACATGTTCGGCTCCCGGTGCGCGGACGGTGTCGAGCAACACCGCTTCCATCTGTCCCATGATGTGTTCCCAGGTCAGCGATTCGACGGTTGCGCGCGCGGCGGCACCGAGGCGGCGCACGCGCGGCAGGTCGTTCGCCAGCGTGCTTGCTTCGGCGATGAAGGCATCGCTGTCGGCATAGGTCGCCAGCAGGCCGTTGATGTCGTGGTGGATGTGTTGCTGCGCGGCGGCATAATCGTAGGCCAGCGTGGCCAGCCCGCTCGCCATCGCCTCCACCGTCACGTTGCCGTAGGTCTCGGTCAGGCTGGGGTAGAGGAAGATGTCACCGGAGGCGTAATGGCGCGCCAGTGCCTCGCCGGTACGCATGCCGGCGAAGATCACCTGCGGGTGCTGCTTCTGCAATTCCGCGCGCGCCGGGCCATCGCCCACGATCACCAACCGCGCCAGCGGGTTGAGTTTGCGTATCTTCTCGAAGGCACGCATCACCACCTGCAGGTTTTTCTCCGGCGCGATGCGGCTCACCAGCATCACCACCGGCGTGTCTTCGTCTGCATTCCATGACTCGCGCAATTCGCGGTCACGCTTGGCCGGGTGGAACAACTCGGTATCCACGCCGCGCGACACCACCAGCACGTTCCGGTAACCCTCGTGCTCCAGTTGCTGTTGCAGCGAAGCGGTGGGCACCAGCGTGCAGGCCGACTTGTTGTGGAAATGGCGCAGGTAGGCGGCGATGGGCTTCTTCAACAGGCCGATGCCGTAGTGCTGCGTGTAATTGTGGAAATTGGTGTGGAAGTCCGTGCTCACCGGGATCGCCAGCTTGCGCGCCGCCGACAACGCCGACCAACCCAGCGGCCCCTCGGTCGCGATGTGCACCACGTCCGGCCGCTGCTTGCGCCACAGCTTCAGCAACAGGTTCTTCGCAGGCAGTCCCGACTTCAGTTCCGGATAACCGGGGATCGGCATACCCGACACCAGCGTCTCGGCATACGTACCCTCATCCTTCGCCGCATCCTGCTTGCCTTGACGCGGCCGGATCATGTGGATGCGGTGCCCGCGCCTGAGCAGCCCGTGCACCATGCGGCCGATGGTGATGGCCACGCCGTTCACCTCCGGCACATAGGTTTCGGTAACCAGCGCGATGTGCAGCGCGGGCGCAACTTGCAGGGTCTCGTTCGGTGTATTCATGGCGCGCATGGTGGCGCGCGGGTGTGAATATTTGATTACGGGGGGGTGAAGAGTTTGTGACGGGGGGGCTAGAGAAAATATATAGGCCAAATTTCTGCTTGGAGGTCTTAGGGGGTCGGGCTAGGATGCGGGGCGGAACGGGCGGCGGTGGCTAGAATAATTTGATGCTGACCCGTTTAATTTTGGGAAGGAACGGAAGGTATCGGGGCAGAATTGTTTTGTCAGGATGGGTGAAGAAACCCAAAAATTGACATCGGTGCCTTTGGGCTTTTATTCAATGTCGAAGCGTTACTGAAGCACGCAATCAATAGAGAGGGCCAATATGAATTGGGGAGTTGTTGTTCTACTTGTACTCATTATTATTGGTGCAGTATCTCTGTTTCGACGCAACAAAATAAACACTGATGTCAGAGACCTGCTGAATGAGTCAATGCCGCTGTGGGCGACATTTGCACCATTTAAGGATGGGCGTGACTCAGCAGGGGTTCTGTACTACTGCCAATGGGCAACGCTAGGAAAGAATGCTGTTGAAACCCTAACGGAACAAAACGTCTACATAAATCATGAGGCTTCATACAATGCGGATGTCCGAAGCTGGGAAGGGGTCATTGAAGCCGGCTTGAAGCATAGTGTGCAGAACTTGGAAAAAAAACGTCGACTAGTTTCTTCACTTTACAAACTAGACCAAGATGCGAAGGCAGGGAATCCACCAAAATGGAATGAATACTATGCTTTGGGCCATATCGTATTATTCCCAAGCAATGGGGCTGGCAATAAACTTAATGATTACTTGTTAAGTATATTAAGTATCAATAAAGAGATTGATGAGGCTTTATCCAATTATTTGGAAGATTTTGTGGTCTATACCGGGACGGAGGCTGATGCCACTATGGCAACAGGGCTACTCTGCCTCGCAGCTATTAGTTATGCAGTGGTGCATCCTGATGATGCGATTGGCCAGACTATTCTTAACCTCCGCGACAAGGCCTTCGAGGAATTTGAGCGCATTGAGAAAGGAGAACCAAAGGTACCGGAGTCTAAATAAATAGGGTCATAAATAAATAGGGTCAGACTCGATTTAATCTGATACCCTTCTTCCATCAGTTCTCGAAGGAGATGAATGATGGCTCGCCTTCCTCGCTTCTATCTGCCCGATCAGCCTTTGCACGTTATCCAGCGCGGCAATAACCGCGAGCCGATTTTTGCTGCGGACGCGGATTACCATTTTTATCTGC
>CAYTZF010000035.1:0-2979 GCA_964442265.1 uncultured Sideroxydans sp. | reverse complement strand
CGCCACGACGTCGAACAGCAACAAGCCATCCTGTGGCCGACCGTCAACCTGCGTGCCGAACACCAGCGCAGCGATGCCGCCACCTCGGTAGTGGTCAAGGACAGCCGCATCATGCTCACTCTCGATTACGCGCCTGATGCGGGTCTCTCGACCGGCGCCAGCGCCAATGCCGCGCAAACTCGCATCATCACCCGGCAGGAAAAGCGTGAAGCGGCGCGGCGAGATCTGGCTGACACTATCCAGAACGACTACGAAACCTATCGCGCCAGCCGTGAACAGACGCGCAGTCTCAAACACACCCTCGACGCCAACATCGCGGTGCTGGCTTCTTACGACCGTCTGCTCATCGCTGGCAAACGCAGTTGGCTGGACGTGCTCAACATTGCGCGCGAGCTTACCGTGGCGCGCACCGCGCTGGCCGACAGCGAAACGCAGACAGTGGCCGCGCGTACCCGCTTGCGGCTGCACACCGGCGACTTGCCAGGTATATCCATATATCAACCGTCATGAGCCAACCCGCCACCGCCACCTCGCTGTTCCGGGGCGCACTGCTCACCCGCAGCCGCCTCTTTGTCCAGGCCGCGCTGGCCGCCTTGCTGGCCAACACGCTGGCGATGTCCGCCGCGCTCTACAGCATGCAGGTGTACGACCGCGTCATCCCCACCCAGGGCATTTCCACTCTCACGGTGCTCACCATCGGCGTGCTGATCGCCGCCGCGCTGGAGCTGATTGTCAAGCTCGCCCGCTCATATATTCTGGAAACCGCCGTCAAGGGCATGGATGTCGAACTCTCGCACGCCATCTTCCGGCGGCTGCTGCGGCTGCGCATGGACCAGTTCCCCGCCACCGTCGGCACCCTCTCCGCCCAGTTGCGCAGCTACGAGACTATCCGCGCCTTCACCTCCTCGGCCACGCTTTACCTGCTGGTCGACGCCCCCTTCGCGCTGCTCTTCCTCGGCGTCATCGCGCTGCTCGCCGGGGCATCCGTCGCCGCCATTCCGGCGGTGTTCTTCATCGTCGCCATCTCGGTCGGCCTGTTCTTCAAGGGGCGCATCGCCCGCCATGCCGAAACCGGCAATGTCGCCTCCAACAAAAAACTCGGCCTGCTGGTCGAAACCGTCGAGAGCGCCGAAAGCATCAAGGCCGCCGGAGCGTCCAACCGCCAGATGGTTCACTGGGACGAGCTCTGCCACCAATCCATAGACGACGATATCGCCATCCGCCGCCACAGCGAACAGACCACCTACTGGGCCGGCTTCATCCAGCAGACGAGCTATATCGGGGTGATCGCCATGGGCGCGTGGATCGCCGCCACCACCACCGATCTCACCATGGGCGGGCTGATCGCCTGCGCCATCCTCTCCGGTCGCGTACTCGGACCGGTCGTCGCGCTGCCTGGCCTGATCGTGCAGTGGGCGCACGCCCGCGCCGCCCTCGACAGCCTGGAAAAGGTCTTTGCCCTGCACGTCGACAACCACGGCGTCGCCCAACCGCTCGTCCCGCAGACCCTGCCCGGCGAATACCGCCTGCAACAAGCCGCCTTCGCCTATCCCGGCACGGCGGCCAACCGGGCGCCCGCACTGAACATCCCCCAGATGCACATCCCCGCCGGCCAAAAAGTCGCGCTGCTCGGCACCATCGGCGCGGGCAAGAGCACGCTGCTCAAAGTGCTGGCCGGGCTCTACGCCCCCGGCCACGGACAAGTGCTGCTCGACGGGCTCGACATCCAGCAGATCGACCGCCCCCGTCTCAGCCGCAGCATCGGCTACCTGCCGCAGGAGATCAAACTTCTCTCCGGCACCCTGCGCGCCAACCTGACGGCTGGCATCGAAGCGCCCGTGACCGACGACGACCTGCTCGCCGCCTGCAAAGCCACCGGCCTCATCAACCTGATTTCCTCACACCCGCAAGGGCTGGAGCTACCCATCTTCGAGGGCGGCAAGGGCGTCTCCGGCGGGCAGCGGCAACTCATCGCCATCACCCGCCTGATCCTGTCCCGCCCAGGCATCTGGCTGTTCGACGAACCCACCTCCGCCATGGACGACCAAAGCGAACAAACCGCGCTCAATGCCCTGCGGCAGGCGATAGCGCCCGAACACACCGTCATCCTCGTCGCCCACAAACCCGTGCTACTCGACATCATCGAGCGCATCGTCGTCCTCGCCCCCGGCGGCATCGTCATGGACGGCCCGCGCGATGCCGTCATCGGGCAGTTGCGCCGGAATGCCCCGACCCCGGCTGTGCACAAAGCCGAGCCACGCGCCGTAGCAGAAGGCGCCACCGGGAGCACCGCATGAACCCGTGGAACCATCCCCTTTGTGGGAGCGCAATTTATTGCGCGATGAATTTTGATGAATCGCTCGATAAATCGAGAGCCGTAGGGTGCAATAAGCGCAGCGCATTGCACCGGATGCTGGCGACACATCCGGCGCAATGCCCGTTGGTTATTGCGCCCTACATGAGCTGCCGGAATGACGGCTTACTGGGTTACCCAACATGAATCTGCCCGCCCATCATCCGCAGCCCAGCCATAAACTGGCCACCAGCCACTGGATTCTGATGCTGGTCTTTCTCAGCGTCGCCGCCCTCGGCATCTGGGCCGGATTCTCCGAACTCGACCAGATCGCCCGCGCCCAGGGGCAGGTCATCGCCACCGCCCGCACCCAGGTGATCCAGTCCGCCAACGACGGCGTCATCGAAGCCGTGCTGGTGCGCGAAGGCGAGCGCGTGAAAAAAGGCCAGATACTCGCCCGGCTCGACCGCAGCCAGGCCGAAGCCGCTTGGCGCGACAGCCTGGGCAAAGTGGCGGCACTCAAGGCCGCGCTGGTGCGCCTGCATGCCGAAGTGTTCGACCGGCCGTTGCAATTCCCCGCCGACGTGCGCGCCCACCCCGCCTTCGTGCAAAACCAGACCGAACTGTTTCAGCGCCGCCAAGGCGCGCTCAAAGCCGAGATCGCCGCCCTCGAAGAAAGCCTCGGC
>CAYTZF010000034.1:0-5134 GCA_964442265.1 uncultured Sideroxydans sp. | reverse complement strand
ATCAGGTAGCGCAGCTTGTGCTGGATGGCGCCCAGTGCAGCACCCAGTCCGGCCGGGCCGGCGCCGACAATGATCACGTCATAATCGTTCGCACTGCCCTTGAGCTTGGCGATCGAATCCATCGCCTGCGCGCCTTGGCTGGCGGATTTGCGGATCAAGCCCATACCGCCCAGTTCGCCCGCAATGAAGATGCCTTTCATATTGGTCTCGAAAGTCGGATCGACTTGCGGGATGTCCATGCCGCGTTTCTCGGTGCCGAAAACCAGTGTGATGGCATCCTGCGGGCAGGAGGCGGCGCACGCGCCGTGGCCGATGCAGTAAGTCGGATTGATCAGCACCGCCTTGCCCTTGATCATGCCCAGCGCTTGTTCCGGGCAAGCCTTGATGCAACTGCCCGAGCCGAGACAGCGCACCGGATCGATTATCGGGTGCAATGAAGCCGGTTCGGTCAGCCCCTGGGCGAAAGCCTCTTTCATTTGGGCGACCGAGTTCTTCTCCGTTGTCTTCCAGCGTCCGATATAGAACAGCATGATGACGGCCAGCGGAATCAGATAAATGGCAAGATCGGAAATTTGCATGGTGAATAGACTGGATTATGTGGAGAGGCGGGGTGGCAGACAGGGAATTGCACCTTTAGGTCCCTTTGGGCGGAACTTAATCCAAGGCGGTGCATCCGAGTCGCGACGATTCTACGCGGCGGCAGAATTTCCGACAAACGGAAAGAAAAACCGGCTTGGCGGTCGAGATGTTTTGAGCCGGACTCGGTTATGATGACGCTCCCCATTTAAGGGTTACAAGTTTGATACGGACCAAAAAACAATCCGAACACCTGCGCTGGGTAATTTTCATCAGCATCGTCGGCCTGATTACCTTCGCCGGCTATTTTGTGGTTTATCCGCAAACGCTGTACAAACCCGGCGAAGAGCTATTCGATTTCGGCTATAACCTTGGGCTCATCGGCGGCCTGATGATGCTGATGCTGCTGTTTTACCCGCTGCGCAAACGCTGGCCGGTTTTGGAGAATTTCGGCTTTCTCCCTTTCTGGTTCAAGTGGCACATGGTGCTGGGGATTCTGGGTCCGCTGTTCATCATCTTTCACTCGACTTATCACGTGTACATCCCGTTCATTCATCCGACCGGATCGCTCAATGCGGCGGTGGCGATGTACTGCATGCTGCTGGTGTCCGGCAGCGGCACCTTTGGCCGTTTCTTCTACACCAAGATTCACCACGGCCTGTATGGCCGGCAGGCGACGATGAACGAGTTGCAGGCCGAGATGGCGCAGGCCGGCGAGGTCAAGTCGATGTTTGAGTTTGCCCCGGAGGTGGAACGCGCACTGGAGGATTTTCGTGCCGGGGCGCTTAGCTACGCCGAGGAATCCAGTTACGGGTTAGTCAATTTTTTCAAGACGGGATTCCGGGCTTTCAGTCTTGCCCGCCGGTTGCCGCGAGAATTGCGCTCGGTGATGCAGGAAAAGGCGCGGGCGGAGCAGTTCACCCCCGCCCAGATCGCGGCAATGGAACGCTTGCACCAGGAATATCGCGACCGGATCGCGGCCTATGTCAGGGCGGTGCGCGACACGGCGCAGTTTCACACCTATGAGCGCCTGTTTTCCTGGTGGCACATTTTCCATATTCCGCTGGTGTTCATGATGGTGTTTACCGCCGTCTATCACGTGTATGCGGTTCACGCTTATTGATTGAACAAAGACTTAGCCATGTTGTCGCGCCCCCTTCTTTTGCTGTGCTTCCTCTTTGCCCTGCCGTTGCAGGCGAGCGCCAATAAATTGCTGATGCCGGGCGATGTTATCAAGGAGCACGTCAAGGAAGAAGAGAAGTGCGAGCTGTGCCACAAGAAATTCGACAAGAAGGCGCAGAACCGTTTGTGCATGGATTGCCACAAGGAGATCGGCAAGGACGTGGCCGAGAAAGCGGGCTACCACGGCCGTATCGATCTTGAGAAAGATTGCAAGGCATGCCATAGCGAACACAAGGGGCGCGAGTTCAAGGCAGCCGTATTCGACCAGGTCAAGTTCGATCACAAGCTGACCGATTTCGAGCTCAAGGGCAAACACGCCGTGGGCGACAAGATCAAGTGCGACAGTTGCCACAAGCCCGGCGTCAAGTTCCGCGATGCGCCCAAGGTCTGCGTCTCCTGCCACCAGAAGGACGGCGAGAAGGCGCACAAGGGCAACTTCGGCAAGAAGTGCGAGACCTGCCACGTGGACAAGGGGTGGAAGGAAATCCTGTTTGATCACACCAAAAACACCAAATTCCGCCTGCTGGACAAACACCAGTCGCCGCCGTTGAAATGCGTGGCCTGCCACAAGGGCGACCTGTACAAGGACAAGCTGCAGATGACCTGCGTCTCTTGCCACAAGAAGGACGATGCCAAGGCGCACAAGGGCAAACTGGGACCGAAGTGCGAGACCTGCCACAGCGAAAAGAACTGGAAGACCACCAGGTTCGACCACGACAAGACCGCCTTCAAATTGCTGGGTAAGCACCAGGAAGTGAAGTGCGACAAGTGCCACATCGACAAGAAATACAAGGGCACGCCCAAGCTGTGCAGTGCCTGCCACAAAAAAGATGACGATAAGGCGCACAAGGGCAACTTCGGTACCAAGTGCGAAAGCTGCCACGTCGAGGACGACTGGAAGAAGACCAAGTTTAATCATGGCAAGCAGACCAAATTTGCGCTGCTGGGCAAACACAAGTCACCGCCGCTGAAGTGCGCCGCCTGCCACAAGGGCGATCTGTACAAGGACAAACTGCAGATGACCTGCGCGTCGTGCCACAAGAAGGACGACGACAAGGCGCACAAGGGCAACTTTGGCGTCAAGTGCGAAAGCTGCCACGTCGAGGACGATTGGAAGAAGACCAAGTTTAATCATGACAAGCAGACCAAATTTGCGCTGCTGGGCAAACACAAGTCACCGCCGCTGAAATGCGCCGCCTGCCACAAGGGCGATCTGTACAAGGACAAACTGCAGCAGGCTTGCGTCAGTTGCCACCAAAAGGATGATGACAAGTCGCACAAGGGCCAGGAAGGCAAGAAGTGCGAGACCTGCCACGTCGAGGAAGCGTGGACCAAGGTGGACAAGTTTAACCACAACCGCATGTCCACCTTCCCGCTGCTCGGCAAGCACGGCATTGTCGCCTGCAAAAAATGCCACCTGGCGCCCACCTTCAAGGATGCCAAGTCGGACTGCTGGTCATGCCATGAAAAAGACGATGCGAAAGTGCACAAGCGCCGGTTCGGCACCGAATGTCAGGTCTGCCATTCCACCCGCGCCTGGGGGGCATGGGATTTTGATCACAACAAGACCCATTTCAAGCTCGACGGGCCGCACAAGAAGACTGCCAACAAGTGCTACGCCTGCCACAGCAAACCGATGCCGGGCAAGGTGCTGACGTCGACCGTGTGCGGCAGCTGCCACGCGCGCGACGACGTGCACAACGGCAGTTTTGGCGACCGCTGCGAGCGTTGCCACGAAGGCAATGACTGGAAGACGGTGCGGATGGGCGCGGCTGCGCGATAGCCAGGTCGGACTTGGGTCCGGCAATGCAATTCCGGGTTGGGTGAATTTTTAAGGAGCGATGTCATGCGAAAAACTGGAAGATTTATTGCCGGGCTGTTTGCCCTTGTGCTGGCCTTCGGGTCGGCTTATGCGATTGCCGCCCCGGCAGAGGCGGGGCGCGGCGGCTTCAATCATGCGGCCACCGGCTTCCCGCTGACCGGCAATCACGCGGCGGCAGCCTGCGAAACCTGCCACGTCGGCGGCCTGTTCAAGGGTACGCCGCGCAACTGTGACGGTTGCCATGCGATGGGCAAGCGGGTGATCGCCACGCCCAAACCGAATAGCCACATCGTGACCGACGCGCCGTGCGAGAGTTGCCACTTTTACTCGCACTCCTGGCTGGGTGCGCGTTTCAACCACGGCTCGGCGGTGCCCGGCCAATGCCGCAACTGCCATATCGGGCGCCTGGCCGAAGGCAAGCCGGCCAGCCATGCGACGGGCAACAAGGCGACCCAGTCCTGCGATAACTGCCACCGGACTTTTGCCTGGTTGCCGGCGAGCTGGAACCACAATGGCATCAGCGCGGTTTGCTCGTCTTGCCACGGCTTCCCCGGCGATGCGCAAGTGACTACGCCAAATCGCAAGCCGGCTTCCCATGTTGCCCCGCAGATCAAAGGCACGGTGGAATGCGATTCCTGCCATAACTACGTCGCCTGGTTCCCCAACCGCTTCAAGCACAATACCGGCGGGCTGTGTTCGAGCTGCCACCTCAACGGGGCGCTGGCGCAGGGTCAACCCTCGGGCCACAACAGCTTCAACGGCTGGCCGATGGAGTGCGACGACTGTCACACCACCACCACTGCCTGGCTGCCCGCGCTGGGGGCGTTGCCCTCCAATCACATCCCGTTCAATGCCGGCACCAAGTGCAGCAGTTGTCACATCGGTGGCGCGGTGCGCACCGGTGCGGCATTGCATGGTTTCGTATCCCCGGTGTGCACCACTTGCCACCTCAAGGGCACGAGCAATTTCCTCGGCAATATCGAGCAGAAGAGTATCGGCCACGAGGGGATGAAATCCGGCGACGATTGCTCGCAATCCGGCTGTCACCGTCCGGCGGGCAACAGGGGGTCGTCTTTCACTAACTGGGATTGAGCGGAATGGTGACCTGTCCCCGGGGTGTGCCGATCTGGCAACGAATTGATTTTTCGAGGTGAATAATGTCTTTGATTAAACGGTTATGGGTGTTGTGCGCGCTGTGCGTGGCGGGAATCGGCAGCGCGCTGGCGCAGCCGCTGGAAGATGTCTCGCTGGAATACCAGAGCAGCGGCATTGTGGCGACCATCCATTTGAGCGCGCCGGTGCGCTATTTGCGCCATTTTCCGGCGGGCAGCGGCCAGACGGTGGAGATTTTCTACGAGCGCATACAGGGCGTGGTGGTGGACGAGCCGTGGGTGGACAACGAGGTACGCCGCCCGCCCCCGTCCGGCTTGTTTCCGGCGTTCACCGTGACCACGCGCGACCAGCAGACCAAGCCGCGACTGGTGATCGAGTTTGCGCGGGAAGCGCAGTTCAGCGTGGCGCCCGGGCCGGATCAGCGCAGTTTTTTGCTGACCA
>CAYTZF010000033.1:0-4206 GCA_964442265.1 uncultured Sideroxydans sp. | reverse complement strand
CGATCATCCGTGGAGAAAAATGTCCGTCGGCAAATCCGCCCACGACGGACAGCGCGTTACACCGTAGCGAAAGGAAAACAGGAAAAGCGGACATTTCTACTTTGCAGGAAAGCGGACATTTCTATTTAGCGTTGACAGGATATTTTTCCAGCTAACCGCCGTAATTCCGGCATCTTTATGCCGAATTCCCGTCATTCGTATTTTTCAGCCAGGATTCAGATTATTTCGCTCCGTGCATTTTGAATTTTAGCGTTGCCGATATTGACCTTACCTGCCCAACTTCACAGTAATCATGCGCTCGATGTAATTCGGGCCGGGTGCGGGATTGGGGCACACAGGATCGGTACAGGCAGTGGCGGTCACATCGTAAATCCAGATGGTTGATGCGCCTTCAACGAATGACTGCGGCGCGCAATTCACCGTCACCGTAAAAGGCGACAGCGTGCCGCCCAAACTCCCTGCCGCAAAGTTGGTGGCGCACGCTGCGGCGGCGGGTGCGCTGACCGGGCTGGTCGCGACCTGAAATGTTGCCCAGTCAATCCCGGCGCGCGCCGCCTGATAGGCGCGCGACCCCATCACATCCAGCGCCGAACTTTGGTGCTGGGCGGCAGAGAACGTCACCATCGCCACACCGAGAAAGGACAGCACCACCAGCAGAAAAATGGCGGTGACGATGCTGAAGCCGCGCTGATATTTCTTCATGGCGCGTTGTTCACATGGATTTCGTTGTACAGGCTCACACTTTCGTCGCCGCGGGTCAGCGTGAGGCGGACCGACACCAGACCAAAACGCTGGCTGGGCAAGTCATAGACGATCGCGCAGCCACTCACCCTGTCGGCAAGGATCGCGCTCGTACCGCCCACCGGCGGATTGACCTGTGCTGCATTAAAACCGTATCCGGCATAGCGCGTGAGCTGCCCAGTTCCATCCCCGTTGGCCACCCCGAGATTTTCGCACGCATACGTCACCGCCTGCTGCGCACCATCCACCACGTCGAAGCGCTGCGATGGCAGCTCCGCCCAGGCCGGCAAGGCCGTCGCGCTGAAATTGACGCTCGTTTGCGCCCCGGAAGCGCCGGTATATGCCCGCAAGATACCTGCCGCTGCGGTGTCATGGGGCGGATTGCCGTTTGACTGCGTGCTGCCGATGACGATGAAATCATTTGCCGCGAAGTTGATCGCCGTGCCGACAATGTCGAAGCCGCCATCCGCCACCCCAAAATTCAGCACATCGCCCGGCGGGTCGGCCCGATAGCGTCCGCCGTCTTTGGTCGGCAGGAATTCCACACAGGGTGTCGCACCGCACCCGGCGATGCGCACGCTGTTCGGCACCGCCGTGCGAACATCGCGCGCCATGCGGCGCATGGCGGTATCGGCGATATCGGTCAGCTCGGCGCGGCGCGCGCTGTCGACATAGCCCTGCACCGGCGCCTTGATGAAACTCGCCACGATACCGCCGATGACGCCGGTGATGACGATCACGATGACCATTTCGACGAGGGTGAACCCCTTTGAAGATTGTAGGTCGGGTTTTAACCCGACATGTCGGGCTGAAGCCCGACCTACATTTGCGCAATCTACCGTCATGTCAATATCTTGTCCTGTAGCCGTCGATGACAATCGGGTTGGTTTCGGGATCGGTCACGGTCACCGTGATGCGCACCGCGCTGGCTGCCGGAATGCCATTGAACGCCCCGTTGGCGATGACGACGCTGGCGTTGTAACTGCCCAGCCCGGGCACGGCGACACCGTTGAGATCGGAGATTCCCGCCCCCCCTGTGGTGAATCCGTTGTAGTCGGCAACGATGTGGTATGCCGATGCGCGATTCGCCGGCGTCACCGCCGTGTTCGTGCCGTCCGCTGAAATGAAATCCTGCAACTCGATCTCTTCCAGCAGCGATTCCGCCACGGCCATCGCCTGCTTGCGGATGAGCGGGTCGGCGCTGTGTCGCATCACCTGATTCATCACCTGCAGGATACCAGTCAGCGCCACGCTGATGATGACGATGAACATGATCAGCTCGATCAGGCTGATGCCGCGCTGCTTCGTTATTTCCGCGCGGGCAGGAATCCGGTTAATTGAAAAACCTCCGCGACGCGAGACGACACATTGGCCTTGCCCGCTTCGCGGCAACCGTGTCCTGCTGGATTCCCGCCCGCACGGGAATGACGGCCTAGCGCACATAACCGGTTTCCGCCTCGATATTGATGGTCGTCGTGCCGACCATCATGGAAGCCGCCGCATTCGGCACCGGCCGGCCCAGCGCATCGAAGACGAACGCCTGCGGCAAGGCCGGCGCCACCGCCACACTATTCAGGATCACACAATCGACATTGCCTGCGGCGTTGAGCAGCGTGCCGCAATTCGACGTTGCCGCCGCGCTGATGGTCACGGTCACCCCTGCCGTGCGGCGTTGCGCGATGGCGACTTTCTGCCCGTAGCGCAACGCCGCCACGATCTGGTCTGCCGTGCCCCGTTCCTGAAATGCATTGTTGTCAAAGAAACGCGGCAACGCCGCCACGGCCAGAATGCCGGCGATGACCAGAATGGTGATCAGCTCCACCAGGGTGAAGCCGCGCTGACCTTTCACGCGCGAGCCAAAGCACCGCACCCCGGCCTCAGCGCCGCAGAAAGGTTCAACCCCCTGCTTGATCGCTTCGATTTGTGGGGCACTTGGTCGCATAGCCGATGGCTTTCTGAAGGGTGTCATGACGCGGGTCGGAGTGTAACAAAAACCCCAAAGCACTGGCCAAAAAACAAGGGAGGCCGCAGCCTCCCCTTGTTTATCGCGATGGGCAACACAAGCTCAACCCATCCTGCGCGGGATCAGCAACCGGTGGTGACTGCCGGCCCGATGATCGGAACACCCCCGACAGGCGCCGCAGTGTAAGGTACGCCGCAGGTTGCGGTGTACCCGCCGGCAGCGTTGGATACCAGCATGCCGGCGCCTGTCCACGAATAGCCCTGGGCATTCAGTTCGGCGACTGTCGGCACTCCGGTCAGAGCCGCTGTCGGAACGGTCAACGCAGCCATGGCGATGCCGGCCAGCGCGTCGGTCGGATAGTAGTTGGCCAATGCCACACATCTTGGCTGAGCACCCGTACTGCCCTCGATCGCGTAGTTTCCGCTCCCGTTAGCATTGGTCGTACAGCCATTGAATGCCCCTTGTCCGGCACGGATCAGTGCCGTGCCGTGCGCCATGGCAACCGCGCCCTGCATCGACCCCTCAAGGGCGCGCACCTTGGCCACACGCGCATCGTGTTGCAGGTTGGAGAACCTCGGCAACGCCGTCGCCGCCAGAATCCCCAGAATCACGATCACCACGATCAGTTCGATCAGGGTAAAACCTTGTTGTTTCTTCATTGTTCACTCTCCTAGCGTTATGGAGCCGCAGCTCCGTTAGTTTGACTTACCCGCTCATTTTGGGCACTGCCGCAGCAGTGCGTTACACAAGCGGGCATCAATGTAATTGATAAAACATGGGATTAGCAAGCCGGCGGGCACTAAAAATCCATGAACGGCAGGGGGTTGGCGACGAACGGCAAGCGCTTTGTAAGCCGGGTTTCACCCAGAGGGTGCGAGAACCCCTGCGGGGTAACCCGACACAGAACTCCGGCAATGAAGCACTCGTCGGGTTAAAACCCGACCTACAAAAGGACACCTCTAAAAATTCACTTTTGCGGGATGAAGCGCAAGGCGCACGGAGCGCAGGAACCGGAGTGTACACAGATGTACATGAGGATTCCGAGCACCGCGCAACGCAGCGATTCGCCTGCAAAATGAATTTATAGAGTTGTCCAAAACCCGTGCTGCGCCTTGAGGCACGAGTTTCAAACCGGCTGCCGACCCAGCCAGAGGAGCAGGAACACCAGCGTGTAAAGCCCGCCCAGCAAGAGGAATACACCCGTCTGGCGGGCGTGGCGCAGGACGAAGCGGTCCAGCGTGTCGCGCGGAATCTCCATCGGCTTGAGCGCTTTGCGCAGGGACAACCACCGGTTGGCATCCTGTTCGAAACCGCGCAACAGACTGGGGCGGAACAGCATGAACAGCGCTGCCAAGACCGCGCACAGCGCGCCCAGCAGCGCGCTCAACACCACGGCATCCAGCAAGCCGCCCACCAGCGCGGGCGGATAATCCAGGCGGGCGGCGAGCCCGGCAATGGCCGGTTCACGATCCAGCGTCACAATGAAGAAAACCAGCACGTAC
>CAYTZF010000032.1:0-4120 GCA_964442265.1 uncultured Sideroxydans sp. | reverse complement strand
CCTTGAAGTGGTCGAGGTCTAGGAACATCACCGCCAGTTGTTGCCGATTGCGCTGCGCCAGACTCAAGGCGAACCTGAAATGATCCTGCAACAGGGTGCGGTTGGGCAGGCCGGTGAGCTGGTCAAAATGGGCCAGATGCTCGATGCGCGCCTCGGCCTGTTTCTTTGCGGTGATGTCGTCCTTGATCGCCAGATAGTTGCGCACCACGCCCTGCTCGTCGCGCACCGGCGACAGGTGCGCCCACTCGGTGTATTCACTGCCGTCGCGGCGCCGGTTGATGAATTCACCTTCCCAGCGTTCGCCGCGGGTCAGATGCGCCCACATCTCGTCGTAGGTTTCTTTGGGCGTCTTGCCGGAATGCAGGATGCGCGGGTTTTGCCCCAGCACGTCGCCCAGTGCATAGCCGGTGATCCGGGTGAAGGTGGCGTTGGCATAGACAATGTTGGCATCCAGGTCGGTGATGACGATGGAACTGGGGCTTTGCTCCACCGCGAGGGTGAGTTTGCGTACGCTGGCCTCGGCCTGTTCGAGGGATTCCAACTTATCCTTCAGTTCTTCCTTGCTTTTTTGCAAGGACTGAACCAGTTGCGCATTCTGCACCGCTACCGCCGCCAGATTAGCCAGCGTGCGGCACAGTTCCATCTCGCCCTCGCTCAGGCTGACCGCCTGCTCCGTGCTCGCCACGATCAATACACCCAGTGTTTGACTGTCCGCCAGCAGCGGCAGATAGAAAATGGTGCGCAGATCGCGCAGACGCACTACTTCGGCTTCGGCCTCGGTCAGGGTTGCGCTGGCGGTATCCGCCAGCAGCAAGGGTTCGCGCGCCTCCAGGGCGCGCCGGATGTGCGGATGGTCGGCCAGCGGGATCACGCGCAGATGGGATGGGAAATCCGCTGGCAACGGCGGCGTGGTCGCACCCATATACAGGTGTTCGGCATCCTGCAACAAATACAGGGCGGAAGATTTCAAACTGGACAGGTGGGCGATACGATCTGTCGCGGTTTGCAGCACCGCCTGCAGATCAATGTTGCCAGACAGCTCCCGGCTGACTTGCAATAACGAGGCAAGTTTTTCCGCCTGCCGCTTTATCTTCAAATCCCCCTGCCGGCGCTGGATCGCATCCTCGAAACGGTCCAGCGCATAGTCAATGTCCAGCGCCATCTCGGTCAGCAGATTTTGCGCAGGCTGGTCGAACGCACCCACGGCATCGGCATATAAAGTCAGGGTGCCAACCACTCTGCCTTTGCGGTGCAGAGGCAGCGCGGCAGACGCAGCCCAGCCAAAAGTCGCGCCGCGTTCATGCCAGTAGGCGGTAAGCGGGTCGTGCTGAAAATCCTGAGTCCAGACCGGATGATCCTCGCGCAACGCGATCCCGGTCGGGCCGCGCCCGGCGGGTTCATCCGCCCGGATCGAAATGTCGATCCCGTCGAGATATGCCACCCCGGTGCCAAAGGAAGCCACCGGCATCACCTTGCCGCTCGCTTCATCCAGCGAACCGATCCACGCCATGCGCATGCCGCCAAAGTTAACCGCATCGCGGCAGATCTGCGGGAACAGCTCCGCCTCGTCGGCACAGCGCACGATGGCCTGGTTGCACTGGCTCAAGGCGGCATACAGCTTGGTCATGCGCTGCAATTTTGCGGTGTTCTCGGCCAGTTGCCGCGTGCGGCTTTGGACTTGCCAGCGCAGGAAAAGCGCAAGCACGGTCAGCGCCAATAGCGCCAGAGTGATAATCGCCAGGATATTCCAGATATGCGACGGGACTTCCTGCTGGCGCAGCTCGGCGCCCCAATGTTTGAGAATGGTGAAATACGGCGAGGATTCCGCCTGCATCCAGTCATGCAAATGGCGGTCTATCGCCTGCAGCAAATGCGGATTTTTTCCCTTGGCCGTGGCATAAAAAAGGCGCGCGGGATTGAACACCACCGGCGTTTCCACCAGCCCGTATTCGTGCGCGTGGATATCCCCGAAATAGTGGCCGGCCGCCGCCACTTCGGCATCCCCCTGTTGCACTCGGAGAAAAACCTCATCCATCGAAGGCACCTTGGTAATACTGGCTTTTAGGCCGAAAGCATCCAGCAGTGTTTTGACCGCGTCCTGTTGCACCGAACCTTCCAGCACCACGAGTTTCTTGCCGGCCAGATCGAGCGGTGACTTCAGATGCAATGCCTGGGGACAATACAATTGCGACCAGCTATACAGCGCGGGCGTTTGGTGAAAATCGAACTGCCGATCGCGTTCTGCGGTATAGGCCACGTCCGGCATCAGATCGATGGCGCCTGTTTCGAGATACTTGAGACAGTCATGCCACTCGCACGCGACAAATTTCAACAGCCAGTTTTCGCGCGCGGCGATCTCCTGCAACAAGTCAATCAGGATGCCGTCCGCCTCGCCGGCGTCGTTGGTGAACAGCTTGGGTTCGTTCTGATACAGCCCGACCCGCACTTCCTGCGCGCAAGCCTGCCCCGCCAGCAGGAGGAGTGCCAGCAGCGGCGCGCGCAGTACCAGATTAAGAAGCGAAAGGCGCATCAGGAACTCATCTCTCTTGTCAAAATAGCCATTTATTCGCGACATGCGCCGCCAATCTACCACTGGTAGTCGCGCAGTGCATTCTCGAGTTCCGACAAGGCAATCTCCAATTCGGCAAGCGCGGCGGTCATTTCTTCACCGCCGGTACCTGCCAGATATTCCAGTTTTTCGGCCGCCTGCATAGTGCGTTCGGCAGCGAAGATGCCCACCATGCCTTTTAATGTATGGGCGCTGTGTCGCACCGCATCGGCATCACCTTGCGCCAAACCATTCTTGATCTTCTCGATATGCGACGGGGAGTCTTCCAGGAACAGCCCGACGATCTCGTCGAACAATTCTTTGTTGTCGTCCATGGTCTGGCGCGCCTTGGCGAAATCCGCGACCTCCAGTGCGGGCTCCGGCGAGAATGAATCCCGTGAAGCCTCCGGGCCGCCCGCGCGTCCGATCTGCTCCAGCTCGTTCCACAGCGCCTCGGTGTCGACCGGCTTGGTCAAATAGCCGTCCATGCCGTGGCGCAAACATTCTTCGCGCGCGCCTTGCATGGCATGCGCGGTCATCGCCATGACGGGAATATGTGCACCATTGCCTTGCTCCAACTCGCGGATGCGTTCAGTCGCTTCATAGCCATTCATCACAGGCATATCCACGTCCATCAAAATCGCATCGAAGCGGGAACTTTGCCATTGCTGCACGGCCTCCCTGCCATTGTTGGCGACGGTCACCTGGTGACCCAATTTTTCTAGCAGCCGTATCGCCAAGGTCTGATTCACCTGGTTATCTTCCGCCAGCAGCAGTTTCAGTTTGCGTCGTGTCTCGCGCAAGGAATGACGGGTAATGAGCGGCACACTTTGTTGCACAGGTTCACCCAGCGCGGTCATGATGGCATCCAGCAATTCCGACTGCGCAACAGGCTTCATCAAATAACCCGCCACGCCTAATTCACGACAACGCGCCGCGTCGCCGCGCTGCCCTTCCGAGGTCAACATCATCACCGTGGCCCCCGAAAATTCAGGATGCTGACGCAATTTTTCGGCCAGCGTGAAGCCATCCATATCGGGCATTTGCACATCCAGGATGGCCAATGAATAAGGCGCGCCCGCTGCGGCTGCGCGTTGCAGTTCCTGCCAAGCCTTCTCGCCACTGGCGACCACCGTGGGCTGCATCTTCCAGTTCAACAACATCCGTTCTAGCAAACGGCGATTCGTCGCATTGTCGTCCGCCACCAGCACAGGCAAGGCGGCAATGCGCCCGGTGTGTTGATATTCCGCCAGCGGACTGTTGGAAACGACAGGCATATCCAGCACAAAATGGAACGTCGTGCCGGTTCCCACCACGCTACTGAGCTCGATCGCGCTGCCCATCAGCGCGATGATCTGCGCCGAAATCGTCAGCCCCAGTCCTGTCCCGCCATACTTGCGCGTCGTGGAAGTGTCCGCCTGGGAGAAGGAATCAAAGATGGTCTGGAATTTTTCTGGCGGGATGCCGATGCCCGTATCCCGCACGCCAAAACGCAATCCCGCCACGCCTTCGCCCGCGCCTGTTTCGCGCGCAACGGACACCTCGATCTCGCCCGTCTCGGTGAACTTGATC
>CAYTZF010000031.1:0-3287 GCA_964442265.1 uncultured Sideroxydans sp. | reverse complement strand
GTATTGTAGTCGGCACACATCTTTTCCCCGCCGCCCGCACCGAAGATGTGTTCCTCGTGGCCGCATTGCGAACAGATGTGCGTGCTCATGTTTTCGACGATGCCGATGATTTTCACATCGACCTTCTCGAACATCTTGAGTCCCTTGCGCGCATCCATCAGCGCGATGTCCTGCGGCGTGGTGACGATGACCGCGCCGGTGACCGGCACCTTTTGCGCCAGGGTGAGCTGCACGTCGCCGGTGCCCGGCGGCAAATCCACCACCAGATAATCGAGGTTGTCCCAGCGCGTCTGGTGCAACAGCTGTTCCAGCGCCTGCGTCACCATCGGGCCGCGCCACACCATTGGCGTGTCGGCATCGATGAGGAAACCGATCGACATGACCTGCAAGCCGTGGTTGCTCATCGGCTGCATGCTCTTGCCGTCGGCGGAATCCGGATTTCCGCTGATACCGAGCATGGTGGGTTGCGATGGGCCGTAAATATCGGCATCGAGCACCCCGACACGCGCGCCTTCGGCGGCCAGCGCCAGGGCCAGATTGACCGCCGTGGTGGATTTGCCCACGCCGCCTTTGCCGGATGCCACGGCGATGATGTTCTTCACCCCGTCCACCAGCTTCACCCCGCGCTGTACCGCATGCGGCACGACCTTGCTGGCAACGTTCGCCTCAACCTTGCCGACACCCGGCAACGCAGACTGGAGGTGGGTTTCAACCAGCGTTTTGATCTCGCCCCACACGCTTTTCGCCGGATAACCCAGCAGGATATCCAGCGACACATCATTGCCGCCAATCTTGATGTTCTTGACCGATTTGCCGCTCACGAAATCTTTCTTCGTATTGGGGTCGGTCAGTTTTTTCAACGCGTTCTGCACATCGTTTTCGGTAAAACTCATCGCGGGCTCCGTTCCAAATTGGGTTGTTGTCGAAAATCGAGGGCATGATTCTACTTGAGTTACGCCCATCGGGGAAAAGGGACTGCACTATAATCAGCGCGCCAATAACCATGGGACATACCATGAAAAAAACAGTCTTGCTGCTGTTGCTCGCTATGCTGACTGCCTGCGGCAGCGCGCCGCCGCGGCAGGACCAGGCCGCCGATGAGCGCATGAACGAACTGGTGATGTATGCCATAAGCCTGGCCGACACGCCCTACCGCTACGGCGGCAACAATGCCGACAGCGGGTTCGATTGCAGCGGGTATGTGCGGCACGTCTATGCCAAGACGCTCGCCATCCGTTTGCCGCGCACCAGCAACCAGATCAGCCGCGTCGGCATCGCCCTTGACCGGGATCAAATGCGCCCCGGCGACCTGGTGTTCTACAACACCCAGCACCGCCCCAATTCGCATGTCGGCTTGTATATCGGCGACGGCAAGTTCGTCCATGCACCGAAGAGCGGCGAACGCATTCGGGTGGAACGGATGTCCCTTGATTACTGGAAGACACGCTACAACGGCGCGCGGCGTATCCGTTGAAAGTATCCGGATTCATCCCGGCCGGAAGCTTTCAGGCTGAAGCATGACCCACAAAACCATCGCCGCCTGCAGGTCGGGTTTCAACCCGACAGCCCTACTTGATCCGCCATCCAGGTCGGGATGAATCCCGACCTACAAGATGCCCCATGAGCGCCATGTTCAACCGCGACCGTCACGCAGCGCCTGCGCCAGTTGGTGCACCGAAAGGGCGTAAAAACTGCTGATGTTGTAGCGCATGATGACATCGAAGTTCTCGAACACCAGCCAGTATTCCTTGTCCTTCTCAAGGGTCAGATCCAGCAACCAGGCGGGAGGCAACACGCCGTCTGTTTTCGCCGCCGGTGCGACACCGGTATCGTTGCGCCATCCCATTAAAGGCTTCACCTCGACCAGCGTGCCCAACTGCTGCGGGTCGGTGATTTTGGCCAACAGCGCGACCGGCTCGCCGCTGCGCCAGCCGTAGTGCTTGAAATAATTCGCCACACTGCCGATCGCATCCGCCGGCTCGTGCAGGATGTCCACTTTGCCGTTGCCGTTGTAGTCGAGCGCGTATTTGCGAAAGTTGCCCGGCATGAATTGCGGGATGCCGAGCGCCCCCGCATAGGAGCTATTGATTTCGAGCAGATTGAAGTCCTGCTCGCGCGCCAGCAACAGAAACTGTTCCAGTTCGGCGCGAAAAAAATCCGCGCGGCGCGGATAGGAAAATGCCAACGTGGTCAGCGCATCCAGCGCGCGATAGCCACCGCTGTTGCGCCCGTACTGGGTCTCCACCCCGATGATGGCGACGATATATTCCGCCGGCACACCGAATTCGCGTTGCGCGCGCGCCAGCGCCGCCCCGTTTTTCTGCCAGAACTTGAGTCCGCCCCCGATCCGTTCGCGGTTGACAAAGTTGGCACGATATTCCGGCCACGGTTTAAGCGTGGCCGGCTTGCTGATCGCCTCAATCACATCCGGCCGCTGCTCGGCGCGGCGGAACACCCGCACCATCTCTGCCCGCTTGAAATGGTGGCGCGCCACCATCTCGTCGATGAAGGCGGGAATTCCGGGCAACTCGGCGGCTTGAACGGACAGGGTGCTGCACAGCAGGAAAAACGTGAGGATTATCTTCATGGCGCGCGCATTTTACTCGACAGTCTCGCCGCTCACTGTTAAATTTCGGCATCGCCAACCCGCACAATCCCCTGTCAAAATCATGGAAAAAATTACACAACACCATCGTCTCCTGATTCTCGGCTCCGGCCCCGCCGGTTACACTGCCGCCATCTATGCCGCGCGCGCCAACCTGAATCCGGTACTGATCACCGGCATGGCACAGGGCGGGCAACTGATGACCACCACCGAAGTGGATAACTGGCCGGCCGATGTCAACGGCGTGCAGGGTCCGGAATTGATGCAGCGCTTCCAGCAACACGCCGAGCGCTTCAACACCGAGATCATCTTCGACCACATTCACACCGCACAACTGCAACAGAAACCGTTCACCCTGATCGGCGACGCCGGAACCTATACCTGCGATGCGCTGATCCTCTGCACCGGCGCTTCGGCGCAATATCTCGGCCTGCCTTCGGAAGAAACCTTCATGGGAAAAGGGGTGTCCGGTTGCGCCACCTGCGACGGATTCTTCTACCGCAACAAACCGGGCGCCGTGGTTGGCGGCGGCAACACGGCTGTGGAGGAAGCGCTGTATCTGGCCAACATCGCCAGCCATGTCACGCTGGTGCACCGCCGCGACACCTTCCGCGCCGAAGGCATCATGATCGATCACCTGATGGAGAAAGTGCAGGAAGGCAGGATCACCCTGCAACTGCAC
>CAYTZF010000030.1:0-4368 GCA_964442265.1 uncultured Sideroxydans sp. | reverse complement strand
ATAGGCATAGCCAGCCGCATCACCCACCGTGCGGGCGAGCGTGGTCTTGCCGCATTGGCGCGGTCCGTGGATCAGCACCACAGGCGTATCCTGTAACGCCTCGGTCAGGCGAGGAAGCACAAAACGGGGATGAAAAATTGGCCTGTTCATTGCGGCCAAGTGTAACTCAAGATATCGGCCAAATGAAACGTTTTACTTCGTCCAAATAAAGTTTCCAAAAACCAACCACAGCCAAGAGTATCGAATTTGCGGCATTGTGGAAGCTTGATTTACGGGCGATCGCAATCTTTATAATCGCCTGATAAATCGAGCTCCCGCCTATCACTCCATTTTTTCGGCATTAATTTCTTGCAGCCACGTAAACGTAAAGCCTCTCACATCTTTTCAAACAGCAAATCGGCCTGAATGCAATTTCCGCCACGGTCATATGACGGGTTGTATATTCCGGACAAGACGAAATCCAGCGCCCCAAGATAGGCGATCACATCGCCCGCCAGTTTCTGTCCCTTATACAACTCCACGAACGAACACTCGCAATAGATGCAGTCAAAATTGCCGATCAGACTTTTGCATCCCGCCAGTGCCTGCATCTCGTACCCCTGCACATTGGGCAAATCTTCACATAGCGCAACCAAATCATCACGCCCGGCACCATTTCCGCAGAACACGAATACAACCTCTGCTGGTTGCAATTCATCCCGACGCCCATCTGTCTCTGCCATCCCTGCAGGTCGGACTTCAGTCCGACAACTGCCCTCCCCATAGATCTTTGCCGCTTCCGCCAAAATCTCCAACCCCTGCTTGCCGCCCATATTGCCGGAATACAACGCCACCACTGCATCTGCCGCAATCCCCAACTGGGCACGATAGCCCACCTTTACAGATTCCTGATGCCCGAATCCCGAATCCTGAATATCCACCCAATTCCGGAACAGCAGCACTCGCTCCGAGGCAACACCCTTCGACACCGCGCGTTCCACCATGCGTTGCGAGATAGTCGAGACCCGGTCAAACCTGCGCATCAACCATCGCTCACCTGCTGCCACCAGCCGACGCAACAGCTGTCCTTTCAGCAAACCAAGATCGAATGCCGCATCCACTTCATAGTCTTGAATATGCAGCCAAGCCTTGCCACCGGAAAGCCGTGCGACCAACCACGCCTGAGGAGCACAGAATAAAGGGGGCTCGACCACCCACACCACATCCGGTCGCCAGAAAGCTTGGCGCAACATTACCGGCAAACTGGATAAGGCAAAACTGGCCAAATGCAAGACGCGCTTCAAGCCGGAAGGCTTGGCCGGAACCCATAAAGGGCAGCGATAGACAACCAGCGAACCGCCCCCCCCGTAGGTCGGACTTCAGTCCGGCAAGCCTCCACATTCGTAGGTCGGGTTTCAACCCGACAAGCTGCTGTCGGACTGAAGTCCGACCTACATTCCGACCTACTGACCTCTCCCCATTGGACCTTGCCCCTTGTAACTGTTCTCTGCTCCAGGCATTCGCATACCCATCGGTGATCTTCCATTGCGGATAATACGGTGGCGCTGTCACCACCCTAACCTCATGCCCTCGGGCTGCAAGCCACTCCGCCATTTCGCCGGAGTATTTGCCTATTCCGGTTAGCTCAGGAGAATAATTAAGAGAGAGAATCAAGATTCGCAAGACTTGATCCTTAATTCCAGCGATCGCCGCAACGACCCACGGATATCAATGCAGACGCAACAAGGGATCGCATATGCGGTCTAGGATGCACGCGGCCTCACGGGCTTGGCAGGGGAACCCACACAGATCATGCCAGAAGGCATCGAATCAAACACCGAACTGCAAGCTCCGATCAACGCACCGCGCCCAATTCTTATTCCCGGCGCCACGAAACAGTTCGCGGCCACCCAGACCTCATCCTCGATGACTATCTTCTTCGAAATCATATCGAATGATGGTTTGGTGTAATCATGTGTCGCCGCGCACAGGTAACTGCGCTGACTGATCACGACATTTGCCCCAATCTCTATCTCACCCAAACTATACAGCTCTGCGTTGTCGCCTATCCAGACCCAGTCGCCCAAGGTGACCTTCCATGGATAGGTCACTCGGGCGGATGGCCGGATAAGAGCGCCTCGCCCGATACTTGCACCAAACAACTTCAACAGGAAACGACGCCATCCATACATGAATTGGGGCGACATTCCGAATAATGTCGATTGCACAAGCCACCACAATTGCACCTTGAAAGCCGATGCCCCCCGAAACCCCGCAGGCAGCCGGAACGTTTGCAAGTCCTGAGTCTTCATGATCGACGCACGCCTTCCATGACCAGTCGCGACAGCCGTTCTGCCGCCTTGCCTATTTCAAAGTGCCTATCAAAACACACCTGTGTTCTTGTCCGCATTTCAGACCTGCTTCCATCGTCCATATCCAGCCATCTTGTCAGCATTGTCTCCGCCCCCGCGAGATCATCCTCCGCGACGATTCCCGCCCCTTCTGCCTCCACCTCACGCCAGATATTCACCTTGTTCGAGATCAGAACCGGCAGCCTGCAGGACAAAGCCTCGGCGACCACAACCCCGAAATTCTCCTGATGGGAAGGCAATACAAAAACCTCTGCGGCATGGTACGCCCCCCACTTCAAGTCCCCGGAGATCATGCCCGTCCATACGATCCTGTCCGCCACCCCCAAGTGCACCGCAAGTGCAACCAACTCATCCTTCCAGCCCGTTTGATCCGGCCCGGCCATAACCAGACGCAGATTCGTATCCCGGGTGGCAACTTTGGCAAAGGCAGCAACCAATAGATCGCATCCCTTCACCTCGTGGATCCTGCTCAAGAAAAGGAAGATGCGTCGGCCCCTCAGTTCTGGATACGATGCCAGAAACTTCTCTCGCTGCGCATCCGAATCACCGGATAACCGAACCGTACCATAACCGATGACCGCCTCCCGGCAACGATAAAGCCAGAACGATTCGCGTGACAACAAACGCTCCTCATCTGTTGTGAACAAGACAGCCTTGGCATGGCGCAATACCTGATATTCCGCCCACGGCCAATACAACCATTTCTTGAGGTGTTTCAGCGGATAGGCTTTTTTGAACCAGGGACTCAGCATCCCATGGGTGAACACGAAGTACGGGACATCCTTCCGACGAAGGGCACGCCACGTCGCAAAACCATGGAACTGCCACAACCCCTCCACCATTACAGCGTCATATCTCTCAGCGTGTTCTTTCAACCATGGAATCAGCTTGGAAGAATATCGGTAATTCAGTCTTGCTGGGCCCAGAGCGACCACATCTGAGAAAGGATGCACTGTTACGCAAAGATCATCAGGCATATCAAGCGTGACCACATCCACACTATGACCGATCTTAATCAGTGCGGCACCTAACTGCTTTAGCCCTTCTACCGTTCCACCATGGGCAGGATCGAGCGATGGGATTACGTGAAGAAGTCTCAAGTATTTCATGTTTATTTAATTCAAAAGGCTTGGGAAGCATTAACCCCTAGCGGGCAAGCTGAAGAGTCGATTCGGTATGCAAGCACTAGCTGTCATGAATGTGGGTGGTCTAAAGACCTTCCGGAGTCGTAGGCTCTCGTCAAACTGCACGAAATAGCCCGGATGAACACTCAACAACCCGCACCACCCATGAGATATTCGATTGATTTATCGATCACAGCCTGCTGCCCCTCCTCCAACCCCACCCAAAGCGGCAAACGCACCAACCTGTCAGACAGTTCCTGAGTGAATAGCAATTCACTCGCCGGCCTGCCGCTTGACTCACCTTGCGGAGCACTATGCAAAGGAACGTAATGGAACACGCAGGAGACACTGTGCTGCTTCATAAAGCTGATGAATATCGACCGATCTTCCAGGTCGTTCAGCAACAAATAATACATATGCGCATTTTGCTCACATTCAGACGGGATGTGCGGTCGTCTCACTCGGCCTTGCTGCTCCAGTTGATCGAACGCCGCATGATAGCGTTGCCATATTTTCAGTCTTCTCGACGTGATCTCGGATGCGGCCTCCATCTGCGCCCAAAGGAAGGCAGCAATGATCTCTCCGGGCAGGTAAGACGAACCGATGTCCACCCAAGTGTATTTGTCCACCTGCCCCCTGAAGAACTTGCTACGGTTGGTGCCCTTCTCCCTGATGATCTCTGCGCGCTCGGCCAGCAGCGGATCATTGATCAGCAGCGCCCCGCCTTCACCGGAAATGATTCTTATTTCGTGTGCGACCGGATACTGCCGCTTCAAATCATTTGCCATCTTTGCGCAAGCCACGACGTGTACGGCATCCTTGCCGGAAACGGCAAACAGCAGCCGTGACAGCCAACGGGGCCGATCCAGGTATTGATAGCTGTGATGATGCAA
>CAYTZF010000029.1:0-5514 GCA_964442265.1 uncultured Sideroxydans sp. | reverse complement strand
GACGTGTTCATTCCGATGGAGTACATCATCGGCGGCATGACGCGCATCGGGCAAGGCTGGCGCATGCTAATGGATTGCCTATCGGTCGGACGCTCCATTTCACTGCCGGCCAGCGCCGTTGGCGGCGCGAAACTGGCGGTGCGCAGCAGCGGCGCCTACGGTCGCGTGCGCAAGCAATTTCATGTGCCGGTGGGCAAGTTCGAGGGTGTGGAAGAAGCGCTGGCGCGCATCGGCGGCAATACCTATGTGATGGATGCCACGCGACTGATGACCGCGCTGGCGGTCGATCTGGGCGAGAAGCCGTCGGTAATCTCTGCCATCGCCAAATACCATTGCACCGAACGCGGCCGCCAAGTGATCAACGATGCTATGGACGTGCACGGCGGCAAAGGCATCTGCATGGGGCCGGACAATTATCTGGCGCGCCTGTATGAACAGACGCCGATCGGCATCACGGTGGAAGGCGCGAACATCCTCACCCGCAGTCTGATCATCTTCGGCCAGGGCGCGGTGCGCGCGCATCCTTACGTGCTGAAAGAGATGCAGGCGGCGCACGACCAGAATGCAGCGCGCGCTTCACTCAATTTCGACGCGGCCTTTTTCGGTCATCTCAGCTTTAGTTTGAGCAATGCGGTGCGCTCCCTGTTGTACGCGCTGTCGGGCGGACGCCTGATCAACGTACCGACCGGCGCGCCGACGCACCGCTATTACCAGTTGCTCACCCGCTATGCCGCCTCGTTCGCCTTTGCCGCCGACATCGCCATGCTGTCGCTGGGCGGGTCGCTGAAGCGGCGCGAGAAACTTTCGGCGCGGCTGGGCGATGTGTTAAGCCAGCTTTATTTATCCTCTGCGGTGCTGAAAAAATTCGAAGACGACGGCCGCCCGGCGGAAGACGAGCCGCTGCTGCACTGGGCCATGCAGGACAACCTGTTCCGTTTGCAGACCGCCTGCGACGGCGTGATGCAGAACTTTCCCAACCGTTTCTTTGCGCTGCTGCTGCGCGTGCTGATTTTCCCTCTCGGCCGATGCCGTCGCCCCCCGACGGATGAATTGGGCCATCGTGTGGCCAAACTGATGCTGCAACCGGGCCCGGCGCGCGACCGGCTGACGGCCGGCATCTATATCAAACAGGATGAGGAGGATGCGGTCGGTGCGCTGGAAGCCGCGCTGGCGAGCACCCTGCTCACCGAGCCGCTGCAAGCCAAGCTGGCGCAGGACGCCAAGGATGGCAAGCTCACGGAGATGGACGAGTTGTCGCGCATCGCCGAGGCGCGCGACAAGAACCTCATCACCGCCGAACAGGCGCTGCAACTGCAACGCGACTACGCGTTGCGGCGCAAGATCATCATGGTTGACGACTTCGCGCCGGAGGCGTTGCGCGCAGGTTTGTCTGCATAGCGTCAGAAATCGTAGCCAGCGGTTGCATGGCAAGGCGCACGGAGCGGAGGAGCCGGAGTGTACAAAAAGTACCTAAGGATGCCGAGCACCGCGCAACGCAGCCATGTAACCGCGCAGTAGAATTATGCCGCTATGTATTAGGTCGGACTTCAGTCCGACGATAATAAAAGGTTTGTCGGGTCAAAATCCGACCCACGGGGAGCGTGAAAAATGTCTGGTCTGCGCGACAAAACGATCTTCATCACCGGGGCCACGCGCGGCATCGGGCGCGAGATCGCTTTGCGCTGCGCGCGCGACGGGGCGAAAGTGGTAGTCACCGGCAAGACCGATCAGCCGCATCCAAAACTGCCGGGCACTATCCATAGCGTGGCGCAGGAAGTGGTTGTGGCTGGCGGGCAGGCGCTGGCGATCCGGCTCGACGTGCGCGATGCACAAGCGATTCAGGACGCGGTGGCGCAGGCTGCCGCGCATTTCGGTGGCATCGATGTGCTGGTCAACAACGCCAGCGCGATCAGTCTCACGCCGACGCTGGATACTCCGGTGCGGCGTCTCGACCTGATGTGGGAGGTCAACATGCGCGCCACTTTTCTCGCCGCGCAAGCCTGTGTTCCTTATTTGAAAAACGCGGTGAACCCGCATGTGCTGACCCTGTCGCCGCCGCCGAATCTCGATCCGAAATGGTTTTCGCCGCACGTTGCCTACACGATGTCGAAGTACGGCATGACGCTGTGCACGCTGGGGATGGCGCATGAATTCGCCGCCGATGGTATCGCCTTCAACTGCCTGTGGCCGCGCACCACCATCGCCACCGCCGCCATCGAATTCAATTTTCCGCCCGAAATCCTGCGCGCCTCGCGCCATCCCGCCATCGTCGCCGACGCCGCGCATGCAATCCTGTTGCGCGACAGCAACACGTGCAGCGGAAATTGCTTCGTGGATGAATCGGTGTTGCGCGAAACAGGGGTGACCGATTTCGCGCAATATGCCGTCGATCCCGGCGTGCCGCCGTTCAAGGATTTGTTTCTCGATTAACGGAGGGAATGAAAATGAGCGACCAAACCGATTATGTGATCACACCGCAACAGGCCGGCACCTTGCACGGTCTGTTCCTGGAGCGGGTCAAGCGCACGCCGGACGCCGAGGCCTACCGTTATTTTGACACCGCGCATAACACATGGCTTTCATTCACCTGGCGCCAGATGGCGGCGGAAGTGGCGCGCTGGCAGGCGGCGCTGGCCGGAGAGAATTTGCAAAAGGGCGAGCGCGTGGCGCTGATGCTGCGCAACTGTCCGCAGTGGGTGATGTACGACCAGGCGGCGATGTCGCTCGGATTGGTCACCGTGCCGTTGTACACCGTGGACCGCGCCGAAAATATCGCCTACATCGTCAACGACTCCGGGGCGAAGGTGGTGCTGTTCGAGACCGCCGAGCAATGGCAGGAATTGCGCGCTGTGCGCGCGCAGATGCCCAACGTGCAACGTTTCGTGGCGCTGGATAAAATTACGGGCGACGATGCGCGCCTGGTTGCCGCCGCCGATTACCTGCCCGCGAGCGCGGCTGCGCAGGCGCCTGTCCCGACCCGAACGGATGAACTGGCGAGCATCATCTATACCTCGGGCACCACCGGCAAACCGAAGGGGGTAATGTTGAGCCACGGCAATATGTTGAGTAACGCCGCGGATGCGCTCGGCACTTTCATTGTTTATCCGAACGACCTGCTGTTGTCGTTTTTGCCCTTGTCGCACACCTTCGAGCGTACCGTCGGCTATTACCTGTCGATGATGACCGGCGCCAGGGTTGCCTACGCGCGCTCGATTCCGCTGTTGTCGGAAGACTTGCAAACCATCCAGCCCACCATTCTGGTTTCCGTGCCGCGCATCTACGAGCGCGTGTATGCCGCGATCAGCGCCAAACTGGACGAGGGGCCGGCGCTGAAGAAAAAACTGTTCGGGTTGGCGGTCAATGTGGGCTGGGATCGTTTCCTGCACGAGCAGGGACGCGGCGACTGGAAATTGTCTTTCCTGCTATGGCCGCTGCTGAACAAGCTGGTGGCGCAAAAAATCCTCGACCGCCTTGGCGGGCACATGCGCACCGCGGTCAGCGGCGGCGCCGCGCTGGCGCCGGAAATCTCGCGCGTGTTCGTGGGGCTGGGCCTGCAAGTGGTGCAGGGTTATGGTCTGACCGAGACCAGTCCCATCGTCACGGTCAATCCGATCGACCAGAATTTCCCCGACAGCGTGGGCAAACCGATCCGCAACGTGCAGGTGAAGCTGGGCGCGCAGAACGCGCTGCTGGTAAAAGGCCCGAACGTGATGATGGGCTACTGGAACAATCCCGAAGCCACGCGCGCCATGATCGACGCCGACGGCTGGCTCAACACCGGCGACATTGCGCGTATCTCGGATACCGGCCACGTCTATATCACCGGGCGGCTGAAGGAGATCATCGTGCTGGCCAACGGCGAAAAGATTCCGCCCGCCGATATGGAAGCCGCCATCCTGCACGACCCGCTGATCGACCAGTGCATGATCTACGGCGAGGGCAAACCCTATCTGGTCGCGCTGGCGGTGCTTAATCCCGCAGTGTGGGCGGAGGTCGCGGCCAAGGTCGGGGTGATGCCGGACATGCCGGAGTCGCTGACCGACAGCAATGTGGAGGCCAAGGTGTTGCGCCGCATCGCGCGCAACATCAGCAGTTTCCCCGGTTATGCCAAAGTGAACCGGGTGCGTTTGTTGACCGAGCCGTGGACCATCGACAACGGGATGCTCACGCCGAAATTGAGTTTGCGGCGCAACAAGGTGGTGGAGAAATTCTCCGCCGAGATCGACAGCCTGTATGAAGGACATTGAGCCATGAACGCGCCCGAAACCACCCTGCCCGAGCGCGAGCCCACCCTGCGTGTGGCGGCGATGCCGTCCGACGCCAACTACACCGGCGACATCTTTGGCGGCTGGCTGATGGGGCAGGTCGATATCGCCGGCAGCATCCCGGCCGTGCATCGCGCCAAGGGGCGTGTGGCGACCATCGCGGTGAATTCCTTCGTGTTCAAGCAGCCGATCTTCGTTGGCGACATCGTCAGCTTTTACACCCAGATCGTGAAGACCGGCACCACCTCGGTCACGGTGGATGTCGAAGTCTATGTGCAACGCGATCCCGCCAATCCGACTTGCCATAAAGTGACGGAAGCGCAATTGACCTATGTTGCGGTGGGGGAAGACCGTCGGCCGCGCAAGTTGCCGCTGTAATATGAATCGCAAACCAGTTTTTTTAACGCAGTTAATACAAAGGGAGATCGTCATGCAATTCAAACGCAATGCAATCAATCTGGCCGTAACAGTTGCCATGCTGGCCATGGCGGGAAGTGTGCAGGCTTCGGGCTTTGCCCTGATCGAGCAAAGCGGCAGTGGCTTGGGTAACGCTTTCGCCGGCGGTGCGGCAAGCGCCGAAGACGCCTCGACGATCTTTTACAATCCCGCCGGCCTATCGCGACTGGGCGGCAAACAAATCGCTGTGATAGGTAGCTTGATTAATCCCTCGGTGAAGTTTTCCGATACAGGTTCTAGCCCGGCTGCAGCATCCGGCCAACCTTTGGGTGGAAATGGTGGTGATGCGGGAAGCTTGGCATTCGTTCCGAGCGCCTACTTTGCGATGGATGTTAATCCGCAATTGAAATTCGGTCTCGGTATCAATGCTCCGTTTGGATTAAAAACAGAATATGAAGCCGGTTGGGCTGGCCGCTTTCAAGCTTTAAAATCTGAAGTAAAGACCATCAACGTCAACCCTGCGCTGTCTTATCAACTGAACGATATGGTTTCGCTGGGCTTGGGTTTTGATTATCAAAAAATTGATGCGGAATTGACTAACAATGTGGTTTTAGGGGCGGGGGTGGTCGGGTCTGCGAAGGTATCCGGCAGTGATAATGCGTGGGGTTACAATTTTGGCGCCCTGTTTCAGGTGAATCCTGAAACCCGGATTGGTTTGGCTTACCGTTCCAGCATCAGTTACAAGTTGTCAGGAGATTTGTTGGTGACTGGCCCAACGGGTGCTGTCGTCCAAAATCCAAGCGTAACCGCTGATATCGAGATGCCAGATTCTCTTTCGTTTAGTGGATTCAGC
>CAYTZF010000028.1:0-7733 GCA_964442265.1 uncultured Sideroxydans sp. | reverse complement strand
CTTCAATTGGGTATGCTGCTGGGCAATCTGCCGCTCGCCGTTCTGAATCTGTTGCGCCAGACGATTGCGCTGTTCGGTGACAAAGGAAATCTGCTGCTCCAGCCGCGCCACTTCGGCGTTGGTCGCATACAGATCGCCCTGTTTCGCATGCAGCGCATCGGACAAGGCGAAATGCTCGCTGCGCGACGTTTCCAGCCGGCTTTCGGTTTCACGCAGCCGGGCGATCTCCGCTTCCAGCTCGATGCGGGTTTTCTCCGCTTGCTGGGCGAAACGCGCGCGTCTGGCTTCGGCTTCCTGCTTGTTGACCAGCCACAACAGGCGCTGCGTGGTTTCGCGCCGCGTTTCCAGTTCGCGGTAGGTTTGTGCCACTTCGGCCTGGCCGGAAAGATGCACCAATTGCTTGTCCAGCTCATGCAGAATATCGGACACGCGCGACAGATTGACCCGGCTGTCGGCCAGGCGCAATTCGGTCTCGCGCCGCCGGTCGCGGTATTTGGACACGCCGGCCGCTTCTTCCAGGAATACCCGCAGTTCTTCCGGCTTGGCCTCGATGATGCGCGAGATCATGCCCTGCTCGATGATGGCGTAGGCGCGCGCGCCAACCCCGGTGCCGAGGAAGATGTCGGTAATATCCTTGCGCCGCACGTTCTGGTTGTTGATGTAGTAATTCGAGTCGCCGTCGCGCTGCAGCACGCGCTTGATCGAGATCTCGGCGTAGCTCGCCCACTGTCCGCCGACCTTGCCCAGCGAATTATCGAAAACCAATTCGACACTGGCGCGGGAGACCGGCTTGCGGTTGCCGGAGCCGTTGAAAATCACGTCCTGCATTGATTCGCCGCGCAGGGCGGACGCGCGCGACTCGCCCAGCACCCAGCGCAGGGCATCGATCACATTCGACTTGCCGCAACCGTTCGGCCCGACGATGCCCACCAACTGCCCGGGCAGGGAAATGGCGGAAGGATCGACGAAGGACTTGAAACCGGCGAGTTTGATCTGGCTGAGACGCACTTGGGCAATGAGCAGGCGTTATAATGCGCCGCATTCTAACTGAACTGACCAAGGCCACCAAACATGAGCACCCGCCCCGCCAAAACCCTGGAAACCTTTCCCAATCCGCAGCCGGGACGGGATTACCACATCCACATGGAAATCCCCGAATTTACCTGTCTCTGCCCCAAGACCGGGCAGCCGGATTTTGCCACGCTGATCCTCGATTACATTGCCGATGCGCAGTGCGTCGAGCTGAAAAGCCTGAAACTGTACATGTGGTCGTTCCGCGAGGAAGGCCATTTCCACGAGGATGTCACCAACCGCATCCTCGACGACCTGGTGGCCGCCACCCGGCCGCGCTTCATGCGCCTGACCGCCAAGTTCTATGTGCGCGGCGGCATCTTCACCAACGTGGTGGCGGAACACCGCAAAGACGGCTGGCAGCCGGCACCATTTGTCGAACTGGGCGCATTTTCCGGCCAGTCCAACACGCGCGGATGAAGCAAGATGGAATACCGCACCCTCGGCAGCAGCGACCTCAAAGTGTCCGCCCTGTGTCTGGGCACGATGACCTTCGGCGAACAGAACACTGAAGCGGAAGCGCACGCGCAACTGGATTACGCCGTGTCGCGCGGGGTGAACTTCATCGATACCGCCGAGATGTATCCGGTGCCGCCGCGCGCAGAAACCGCGCACCGCACCGAGCAATACATCGGCGACTGGCTCAAAAAACAGCCACGCGACAAACTGGTCATCGCCACCAAGATTGCCGGCCCCGCGCGCGGCTTTGCCTGGATCCGCAACGGACCGCGCATCAACCGCGAACAAATCAACGCCGCCCTCGACGGCAGCCTGCGCCGTTTGCAGACCGACTATGTCGACCTATACCAGATCCACTGGCCGGACCGTTATGTGCCGATGTTCGGCACCACCAGCTACGATGCCAGCCAGGAACATGAGACCACCCCCATTGCCGAGCAACTGCAGGCGCTGGCGGAATTGGTCAAGGCAGGAAAAATACGCCACATCGGTTTGAGCAACGAAACGCCGTGGGGAGTAATGGAATTCGTGCGCTGTGCGGAGCAACTCGGCCTGCCGCGGATTATCAGCATACAGAACGCCTACCATCTCCTGAACCGTACCTTCGAGAGCGGCCTGGCCGAGGTCTGTCATCATGCCAACGTCGGCCTGCTCGCTTACAGCCCGCTGGCTTTTGGCTGGCTCACCGGCAAGTATTTGGACGATCCTGCCGCGCCGGGGCGCATCACCCTGTTCCCCGGCTTCGGCCAGCGCTACAACAAGCCCAATGTCGCCGCTGCCGCCGCCGAGTATGCGCACATCGCCCTTGCCGCCGGCCTGACACCCGCCACCCTGGCGCTGGCCTTTGCCCGCACCCGCCGTTTCACCGCCAGCACGATCCTCGGTGCCACATCATTGGCACAACTGAAAGAAAACCTCGACAGCGCGACTGTCACGCTTGCTTCGGGGGTATTGGAACAGCTTGAAAGGGTGCATCAGCGCCATCCCAGTCCCGCACCATAAACCCCCGCGAAAATGCGTTATGATGCGAAAAATTTCCGCCTCGACATGCAATCACAAAGGAGTCCGCGATGATCAAAAATCTGATGTTGGTGGTGCTGCTGGTATTGGCGGCCGGCGCCTGGTTCTATCTGGACCAACTGGGCAGGGAAGAGCAGCAGATCGCGCACCAAACCCGGCTGGAAATAATGCAGACGCGCGCCGAAGGGGAAATCAGAACAGCCCGTACCGAGGCCGCGCAGGCTGCATTCAAGGCCAATATGAAAACCTATCTCGCCGAATGTATGCTGGCAACGGAAAAAGCCCGCGCAGACTTTCTTGTCAGTCAACTGCAGCCGGCGCGGCGCAACAGCGGCCCGTTCACGCTGGCGCAATCCGTTCTCGACCAAGCCGAAATCTCGGTGCACGCGGGACAGGCGGCGTGCCAGATGGACTACGAACAAAAGCTCGCGACCGGAGCATAAATTCTCGCCGCCCCCGCCATCCGTCAACCCAGTTTTACGCCGCGACTATGGTGGGGGAGTTCAAGATAATGCAGCGTTTGCATCTCGGCCAGGCGGCTGGCAATGCGCCTCGCCTCTTCTTTTTTTTCCCGCCCGTCATCGCCGTACAACTGCTGCGGGCTCACCCTGAATGAAGCAACCAGTTTGACGTGATTGTCGTACAGCACGTCGATCAGCCAGGTGAAGCGCCGCGCTTCTGCCGCCCGCTCCGCGGTCAGGTGCGGAATCGACGACACGAACACCGTGGGATAGCGGTGCGCGATCTCCAGATAATCCGCCGCGTCGTGCGGGCCGCCGCAAAGCTCGGCGAAATCAAACCACGCCACCTCGCGCGCCAGCCGTTTGGCCGGGATTTTGCGACCGCCCATCAGTATCGCATCCGCACCGTCCCGCACCCCCGCAGTCAGACGCCGAAACAGAGCCTGCATGCGCGCCTCGCTGGCCGCATCGTCCGGAAAATGAAACAGCGGATCGCGCGCCATCTGCAGCAGGCGATAATCGGAATCGCCATCCAGATGCAGCACTTTCAATTCGCGCTTGAGCAGGGCAATGGCGGGCAAAAAGCGCTGCCGCTGCAAACCGTTCCGGTACAAATCATCCGGCGCATAGTTGGACGTGGTCAGCACCACCACGCCGCGCGCGAACAGAGCCTCCAGCAGACGACCGAGGATCATCGCGTCGGCAATGTCGTCCACGTGGAATTCGTCCAGGCATAACAAGCGGGTGGACTGCTCGATCACCCCGGCCACCGCCAGCAGGGGATCGGGCGCATGCGCCAGCCGCCGCATCTCGTGATGCACTTCGAGCATGAAGTTATGAAAATGGATGCGCCGCTTGCGCCGGTAGGGCAGGCACTCGTAAAAACCGTCCATCAGAAACGTTTTGCCGCGCCCCACCCCGCCCCAGACATACAAACCTTTCGGCACCTCCGGCCTCAACAGGCTGCGCCCGAGGAACTGGTTGCGCCGCTGCTTGAATTCCACCAGTTGCCACCACAAGACTTCCAGCTGCCCGATCGCGGCAAGCTGCTGCGTGTCGCAGACAAAACCGGACTGGTCGCAGGCGGCCTGATACCAACCTTGCGGGCTGCAGTCGTTCCCGTTCATATTCCCGCCGTCTCGATGAACTCCAGCGCGTTGCCATCTGGGTCACGGCAGAACAGGGCGCGGCGTCCGGACCGGCTCAATGTATAGGGGATGCCGGCGCCTGCCAGCCGCGCCATCAGTGCCGCCAGATCGCCGACAGCCAAAGCCAGATGCCGATCCCTGCCGCCGTGTACGGGGCGTTGCGAATCCGTCGGCGGATTGGGCAAAGACATCAAATGAATCTGTTGCCCGGAGTGGAGGCGGTACCACACCCCGTCAAAGGCCATGGCGGGGCGGGATGGATCCGCCTGCAAACCTAGCACACCCTCGTAAAATGCGCGCGACCGCGCCAGATCGTCGCTGAGAAAAGTGGCGTGATGAATGGCGCGGATCATTTCCGCACCGGAGTCACTTTGGCGGCCGCCAGTTTGGCGCGACTGCGCGCCTCGCCGGTATCGCGGCCATTTGCCAGCGCCACTCCCATGCGGCGTTTTTTGAACGATTCCGGTTTGCCGAACAGGCGGATATCCGATTCCGGGACGCGCAGCGCTTCGTCCACACCGTCAAAGGCAATGCCTGCCGCTTCGATCTGGCCATAGATCACCGCCGACGCGCCCGGCGCGCGCAGCGACGTGTCAACCGGCAAGCCCAGGATCGCGCGCGCATGCAATTCGAATTCGTTCAGGCGCTGGCTGCACAGCGTCACCATGCCGGTGTCATGCGGGCGCGGGCTGACCTCGGAAAACCATACACGGTCGCCTTTGACAAACAGCTCAACGCCGAAAATACCCAATCCGCCGAGATCTTCCGTAACCTTCTGCGCGATGTCGCGCGAACGCTGCAGCGCGACCCCGCTCATCGCCATCGGCTGCCAGCTTTCCACATAATCACCGCGCACCTGAACATGGCCTATCGGCTCGCAAAAGTGCGTCCCGACCGCTCCGTTCTCGCCCATCGCGCGCACCGTAAGCAGGGTGATCTCGTAATCGAAATCGACGAAGCCCTCGACGATGACCCGGCCACGGTTAACGCGCGAGCCACTGGCGGCGGTATCCCACGCGGCCTGTACTGCATCCGCATTGTCCACTTTGGACTGACCTTTGCCGGAAGACGACATCACCGGCTTGACCATGCAGGGATAGCCGATGCCGCCGTCGATGGCGGCCCGCAATTCTTCCACACTGTCGGCGAATTTGTAGGGTGAAGTCGGCAGCCACAATTTTTCAGCCGCCAGGCGGCGGATGCCCTCGCGGTTCATGGTGAGCTGCGCCGCACGCGCCGTCGGGATCACCCGCGCCAACCCCTCTTGCTCGATCCGCACCAGCATGTCGGTGGCAATCGCCTCAATCTCCGGCACGATCAGGTGCGGCCGCTCCTGTTCAACCAATGCGCGCAACGCCGCGCCGTCGGCCATGTCGAGGACATGGGCACGGTGCGCCACCTGGTGCCCGGGCGCGTTGGGATAACGGTCCACCGCGATGGTTTCCACACCGAGGCGTTGCAGCGCAATGATCACTTCCTTGCCCAGCTCGCCACTGCCGAGCAACATGACTTTTGTCGCGGCAGGGGATAGCGGGGAGCCAAGAGGCAAAGTGGCAGATGTTGGCATGATGAATACCCTGAATTCAGACCTGTGCATTCTATGCGAATCGGCGGTTTCAGTTTGGAAGTGCAAGCGCCCGTGCCTGGTTTTTGTCGCGCATTTCGATGCTGATGAATATCCCTTGTTGTTAGACACCTTTGCAGGGCGGCGATCGGCCTGGCGCCCCCGCGTATCCGCGCATTCCGAATTCCAACTCCCCTGGAAATCTCTGCCGGCGCGCGTTGCGGGACCGCAAATATATTGTTCTCCCCCGCCATCTTTTCCCCCGCCGCTCGCCACAATAGCGCGCCTTTTCTTTGGGAAGGTTACAGAAAAGGTGCTCGCCCCTAACCTTCACTCCTGAAACCGCTGCTCCGGTTGCCGCACCTGCAGCAAAGTAACACGCATCACTGAAACGACAAGAAGCCGGCGCAAGCCGGCCTTTTTTCTGTACCCGTTGAGCTCAACCGATCCCGCGCCAGTCCAAACCTTCCGCCTGAGTGGCGACCGCAATCTCATCCTCGCGACAGGACAACACCGCGCTCAAAGCGCGCACCGCCAGCTGCGGCGTATTGTTGTGCGCGCTCAGATGCGCCACCACGATGTGCTGCAGGCAACTGGTATCCAGGCCGGCCAGAAACTCGGCGGCCTGCTGATTGTTGAGATGGCCGAAGCGGCCGCCCACACGCTGTTTGAGACTGGCTGGATAGCGCCCGTTGCGCAACATCTCCGCGTCGTGGTTGCATTCCAGCACCAGCGCGTGGCAGGCATCGAACATCGTTGCGATGTGCGGCGTGATGTGCCCGGTATCGGTCAGTACGCCCAGCCTGCACGTGCCGTCGCTGAACACGTACTGCACCGGCTCGGCCGCATCGTGCGGCACCGGGCAGGGCTCGACTTCGAGATCGCCGATACAAAAACCCTGGTGCGCGCTGATTTCATGCACGAGCACCCCGCTTAATTTTTTTTGCTGAAAACGCAGGGTGCCGTGCGTCATCCACACCGGCAGATTGAAACGGCGTGCCAGCCTGGCCACGCCGCCGAGATGATCGCTGTGTTCATGGGTGACGAGGATGCCGGAGATCGACGCGGGATCGAGTTGCAGGCGCTGCAAGCGCAGAAGGGTTTCACTCAACGAAAATCCGCAATCCAGCAGGAGCAGGGTCGCGCCGGACTGCACCACCAGTGCGTTGCCCTCGCTGCCGCTGCCGAGCAAGGCGAAACGCATCACAACAAACTACTGCGCCAGGCGCTGTTGAATGGATGCCAGCAGGCGCTCGACCGACTCTGCCGGCGCTTTTCCCTCGACGGTGAGCGTTGAGTCGGCGCCGTTATCGGCAAGATGCAGCCGCACCTCGGCTGATTTCTGATCCTTGCCGCCGACCTTGATGTAATACAAACCTTTACTGCGGTCGCGGTCGGTCGGTTTGATCCCGGCGCGGTCAAGCGCCAGGCCGACACTGCGCCAGGCGCGATCGAACGGTTCGGACAACAGGATGAAAGAAGTTGTGCCGACCTTCAATAATTTCGGGGAAGGAGTTTGAACCGCCGCAACCGCAGCCCTCACGGGCGCAATAACCGGCGCGGCGACAGGAGCAACGGCCTCGCTGGCGGGGCGCGTAAAATCGGAAAAATTGGCCACCTGAGTGCCATCCGCAGCCACGGTTGCGGCGCGGCCGGACACGGCGGGCGCGACCAGATCGGGCGGCACTTCCAGCGGTTGCACCGCGACCGCGTCCGTCTTGTAATCCACCTGCCGATGATCGAACACGCCGCACCCGGCCAGCAAAGCCAGCGACGAAATCCACAGTATGATGCTTCTGACCTGCATGACGACTCCCATTCAAATGACTCCGGCCTGACGCATCGCTGCTTCCACCTGCGGCTGCGCGGCGGAAGAGAGCGGGGTCAGGGGTAAACGCAGCACGTTCTTCATCTTGCCCATGCGGGCCACCGCCCATTTCACCGGGATCGGGTTGGCTTCGACGAACAGCTTGCGATGCAGACCGAGCAACTGGAAATTGATTTCGCGCG
>CAYTZF010000027.1:0-2265 GCA_964442265.1 uncultured Sideroxydans sp. | reverse complement strand
CGCGGCGGCATTGAGCCAGATCGAAAAACAATTCGGCAAGGGCTCGATCATGCGCCTGGGCGAGGGCGAGGTGATCAAGGATGTCGAGGTGGTGTCCACCGGCTCGCTGGGGTTGGACATCGCGCTGGGCGTCGGCGGTCTGCCGCGCGGGCGCGTGATCGAGATTTACGGTCCGGAATCCTCCGGCAAGACCACGCTGACTTTGCAAGTCATCGCCGAGATGCAGAAGCTGGGCGGCACGGCGGCCTTCATCGACGCCGAACATGCGCTCGATCCGCTTTACGCGCAGAAGCTTGGCGTCAAAGTGGAAGACCTGTTGATCTCGCAGCCGGACAACGGCGAACAGGCGCTGGAAATCGTCGATATGCTGGTGCGTTCCGGCTCGGTGGATATCGTGGTGGTGGACTCGGTTGCCGCGCTGACGCCGCGTGCCGAAATCGAGGGCGAGATGGGCGATGCGCAGATGGGCTTGCACGCGCGCCTGATGTCGCAAGCCTTGCGCAAACTCACGGCCAACATCAATCGATCCAAAACCATGGTCATCTTCATCAACCAGATCCGCATGAAGATCGGCGTGATGTTCGGCAATCCGGAAACCACCACCGGCGGCAACGCGCTCAAGTTTTACGCTTCCGTGCGCCTCGATATCCGCCGCACCGGCGCGATCAAGAAAGGCGACGAGGTCATCGGCAACGAGACCCGTGTCAAAGTGGTCAAGAACAAGGTGGCGCCGCCGTTCAGGGAAGCGCATTTCGACATTCTGTACGGGGAAGGCATCTCGCGCGAAGGCGAGATTGTCGAGCTGGGCGTGCAGAACAAGATCGTCGAGAAGTCGGGCGCCTGGTACGCCTACAACAGCGAGAAAATCGGCCAGGGCAAGGATAATGCGCGCGAATACCTGCGCAACAATCCGGAGATTGCCGTCGAAATCGAGAATAAGGTGAGGGCGGCGCTCGGCGTTGCCGCCGTGGGCGCCGGTGAAGGCGAAAAAGCCTGAGTTGACGTTGCGGGTTCGCGCCATGCGCTATCTGGCGCGGCGCGAACACAGCCGCGCCGAATTGCACAGCAAGCTGTTGCCGCACGTGCAGGAAGGCGAAGACCTTGACGCGGTGCTGGACGATCTGGAAAAGCGCAACTGGCTGTCCGATGCGCGCACTGCCGCGCAACTGGTCGAGATCAAACGCGGTCGCTTCGGCACGCAGCGTATCGCGCACGAGCTGCGCATGAAGGGAATCGACGAGAATCTGATAGACGAAGCGTTGCCGCAACTGATAGCCACCGAACTCGACGCAGCGCGCGAGGTGTGGCAACGCAAGTTTGCTTCACCGCCCCGGGACGCCAAAGAAAAAGCGCGCCAGGTGCGATTTCTGCAATCGCGCGGTTTCTTCATCGAAGTCATCCTCAAAGTGTTGAAATCTGCCGCCGCCGGCATCGGCGAAGAAGGCTGATAGCCATGCCTGAATAGCCTGCCCAATGATATGATTCGCGCCGTGATGCCGCCTGCAAGGCGGTGTGTTTATTGAACAATCATGGCTAGCGGTGACCCGATGAAAAGCAGTGAGATTCGCCAGAAGTTCCTCGACTATTTTGCCTCCAAAGGCCATACCGTCGTACCAAGCAGTTCGCTGGTGCCGCACGAAGACCCGACGCTGCTGTTTACCAACGCGGGGATGAACCAGTTCAAGGATGTGTTTCTCGGTTTCGACAAACGACCCTATACCCGCGCCACCTCTGCGCAAAAATGTGTGCGTGCCGGCGGCAAGCACAACGATCTTGAGAACGTCGGTTACACCGCGCGTCACCACACCTTTTTTGAAATGCTGGGCAACTTCAGCTTCGGCGATTACTTCAAGCGTGATGCCATCAACTACGCGTGGGAGCTGCTCACCGTTGTATTCAAGCTGCCCAGGGAAAAGCTCTACGTTACCGTGTATGCCGAGGACGACGAGGCCTATGACATCTGGACCAAAGAGGTCGGACTGACGGCAGATCGCGTGATCCGCATCGGCGACAACAAGGGTTCGCGTTATGCCTCCGACAACTTCTGGATGATGGGCGACACCGGCCCCTGCGGCCCCTGCACCGAGATTTTTTACGACCACGGCGCGCACATCCCGGGCGGCCTGCCCGGCACGCCGGAAGAAGACGGCGACCGCTATATCGAAATCTGGAACAACGTGTTCATGCAGTACAACCGCGACGAAGCCGGTGTGATGCATCCGCTACCCAGGCCGTCGGTGGATACCGGCATGGGGCTGGAGCGTA
>CAYTZF010000026.1:0-5094 GCA_964442265.1 uncultured Sideroxydans sp. | reverse complement strand
GATTGGTTTGAAGGGCGCGGCGAGTATTGCACGCTGCTGGTATTCATCGACGATGCCACCGGGCGACTGACGCAGTTGCGTTTCGCGCCGACCGAAACCACGCTGGGCTACATGAGCGTGTTGCACGATCATATCCTGGCGTATGGGGTGCCGGTAGCGCTGTACAGCGATAAACACAGCATCTTCCGCATCAATGCCAAAGAGGCTGATCCGGAGGCGGAAACGCAATTCTCGCGGGCGGCGCGTGAGCTGGGAATCGAGTGCATCCACGCCCACAGCCCGCAAGCCAAAGGGCGCGTGGAGCGCGCCAACCAGACTTTACAGGACAGGCTGGTCAAGGAAATGCGGCTGGCCGGCATCAACGACATGGACAGCGCCAACGCCTGGCTGCCGGGTTATATCGAGCAATACAACCGGCGCTTTGCCGTGGAACCCAAAGACGCGTCTGACGCGCATCTGGCCTACTCTGGCACACTGGAAACCTTGCTGCGCACCCTGTCGGTTCAGGTGACGAAAACGCTTTCAAAAGACCTGTCTTGCCAGCATCAAAACCAGTTGCTGCAAGTCGCCACTACCGGCACAGGACTGGGGTTGCGGGGAGCCCATGTCACGATCCACGAGCACTTTGACGGAAGCCAAGAGTTGCTCTGGAAGAAGCGCAAACTGACTTATGGCGTGATGAGCAAACCGCAACGACAGTCCGCTGTAGCAGACGGAAAATCGGTCAATGCGCAAGTCGATAAAGCGATGGCGCGGCGCACCACGGGCCACAAACCCGCTACCGATCATCCGTGGAGAAAAATGTCCGTCGGCAAATCCGCCCACGACGGACAGCGCGTTACACCGTAGCGAAAGGAAAACAGGGAAAGCGGACATTTCTACTTTGCAGGAAAGCGGACATTTCTATTTAGCGTTGACAGGAGATGGGAAAGTTCAGACCCGGATCCGGGCTGCCGGGGCTGGCTAAATAATTTACAGGCCCCAAAAGGGTTTTTTGACTTCGTCAGAACGATACATATCGGACAAGGCTGTTTTTGCTGCGCTGTGACCCTGAGTCGCCGCTTTGCGTAACCATTCGGCCGCCTGTTGCGGATTTTTGCCGAGTCCCAATCCTTGGCGTTGCAACATGCCAAGCCGATATTGCGCCTCCGCGTCACCCTCGACCGCAGCCTGCCCGAACCATTTTGCCGCCACCGGGTAATCCGGCGCAAAGGCACGGCTGTCGCTATGCATCATGCCCAGTGCGACGGCGGCCGGAATATAGCCTTGCCCGGCGGCTTGTTGGAACCAGGCCAGCGCTTCGCCGTCGTCCTGTGGCACGCCGGTGCCATTCAGGTAGCTTTGCGCCAGTCGAAACATCGCCCAGGAATTTCCTTGGGTAGCGAGATGGCGGTAAAGCGATGGCTTTTTCGGGCAGGTCGTGGTTTCGAAGCGGGCCAGTTTTTCATTGAAGCTGGCATCGATCTTTTCGGCGATGTTGCGGTGCCCGGTGCGCCACTCCCCGGACCGGTAAAAGTCCAGTTTCATTAACGCGGAATGCGCGGCATTGCACAAGGTGCGGCTGTCGCCGCGCGCTTCGGCCCGCAAGCCGGACTCGAACAGCCCGGCTGAGGATTGCAGGACTTTTTGGGCGCAAACCGATTCCCGGTAGTGGGCGATTCCGGCATCCACCGTTTCCGCCTCTTCCAAATCACAGGATGAGGCTTGGGCGGGCGAGGGCGGAAATGCCAGCAGAAGGGCGGCAAAAAACAGGGTTGTGCCTGATATAACGCGCGACACAGCGATCATCCAAAGTAGTTCATTAGCGCATAAATCCTTGCAGGAGCCGCTTCAGCGGCGAGTCATCTCCGCCAAGCTGGTTCCTGCAGGGGCGAGTTTTCCAATGGACAGTTTTGGATCATTCGACTTTGGCCTTGCTGCGCAGTTCGGAGATGGCCTTCTGGATCACTTCCTGCTGGCGGCGTTTTCCCAGATTTGGTTTGACGTCATCAAACGCCGGGACTTTCAGTTCGCGGGTGTCTTCCAGTTTAATTACGTGCCAGCCGTATTGGGTTTGCACCGGTGCGCTGATCTGGCCTTTAACCAGTTTGCCGATGGCCTCGCCGAACGGTTGCACAAAGTTGGAAGGCACGGTCCAGCCCAGATCACCGCCTTTGTCCTTGGAGCCGGGATCTTGCGATTTTTGCTTGGCTACCTTGGCGAAACTCTCTTTCTTCACCCGTTTCGCCACCGCTTTGGCTTCTTCTTCGGTTGGTACCAGAATGTGCGACACCTTGTATTCCTTGTCGCCGAGGCGCGCCTTCATGGTTTCATAATCCTGCTGCAGCAACGCCTCATCGACCGGGTGGTTCTTGAGGTAGTCCTGCACAAACGCGCCGGCCAGCACCGATTGTCGCGCTAGTTCCAGTTGTTGCGCGGTCTCCGCCTGCTTCTCCAGTCCAAGTTTGGCGGCTTCCTGGGAAATGATCTCCAGGTTAATCAGGTCTTGGTGCAGTGCCTTGCGCAGTTCGGGGCTGTCAGGCTGCCCTTGTTGTTCCGCCGCTTTGAGGCGCAGATCGATGCGGGATTGCGGAATGGCCACGCCATTCACTAGCGCGGCAGTCTTGTCCGCATCGGCGGCCTGTGCCGCAGCGCCGGCCAGCAGCAAGGAAGAAAACAGGACAACTCGGGCAATTTTCGGCATATTTTTTCCTTCGATGAAAAGTTGTTGTAAAGAGGCGGTGCGCAATATATCACAGGGTGCGGCAAGGGTTCAGCCCGGAAAGACCTGTTTGAACGGGCGCACCGCAACTTGCGCATACACCCCGGCGGCGACATAGGGATCGGCGTTTGCCCAAGCTTCCGCGGCAGCAAGCGAATCGAACTCGGCGACGATCAGGCTGCCGCTGAAACCGGCCTGTCCGGGGTCGGTCGAATCGACGGCGGGAAAGGGTCCGGCCAGCACCAGCCGGCCTGCTTCCTGCAAGGCATCGAGCCGCGCCAAGTGGGCGAGGCGTACAGACAGGCGTTTTTCCAGGCTATTGGCAACGTCCTGTCCGAAGATGGCATACAGCATGTCAGGATTCCTTCTTGTCTTCTTCCACATATTTGGACAGCAGTGCCGACTGCGCGAGGATGAACACCAGCATGATGCCGGTGGCGCCGAACAGCTTGAAATTCACCCATGCAGCGGTGCTGAAGTTGTGGGCGACATACAGGTTGAGGATGCCGAGCAGGGCGAAGAAGGCGCTCCACGACAGATTAAGGCGATGCCAGACAAAATCGGGCAGGGCCATCTTTTCCTGCAACAGGCTGCGCATCAGGTTCTTCTTCAGCACAAGGGCGGAAAACAGCAGCGCCGCGGCGAAGAACCAATACAGGATGGTCGGTTTCCACTTGATGAAAGTCTCGTCGTGCAGCAGCAGGGTGGCGCCGCCAAACACGGTGATGATGCCCAGACTCACCCACAGCATGGTATCGACCTTGCCATGCCGGTATTTCACCCAGCCAACCTGGGCGAACGTGGCGGCGATGGCGGTGGCCGTGGCGGCGAACACTCCGGCGATCTTGAACACAATGAAGAACAGGATGACGGGGAAGAGATCGAACAACAGTTTCATTTTCTATCCAGCGCGAGCGAAGTGGAATTGATGCAAAAGCGCAGCCCGGTGGGTTCCGGGCCGTCCCCGAACACATGGCCCAGATGGGCATCGCAATTGGCGCAGTTGACCGCGATGCGCCCCATGCCAAGCGGATCCTCATCGTCGTAGTCCAACGCTTCCTCATCCACAGGTTGCCAGAAACTCGGCCAGCCGGTGCCGGATTCATATTTGGTCTCGGCATCGAACAGCGGAGCGCCGCAACAGATGCAGCGATACACGCCGGCATCATGGCAATCCCAGTATTCGCCGGTAAAGGCGGGCTCGGTGCCGCACTCGCGGCAGATTTCATACTGCTCCGCTGTCAGCTCCTCGCGCCACTCGGCTTCAGTCTTGTCTTGCGGGTCGGTCACAGCACGTCGCCCGCATGATCGGCCAGACGCGAACGCTCGCCGCGTTGCAGCGTGACATGGCCGCTGTGCGCCCAGCCCTTGAAGCGGTCCACCACGTAGGTCAGGCCGGAACTGCCCTCGGTCAGGTAAGGCGTGTCGATCTGCGCGATGTTGCCCATACACACCACCTTGGTGCCGGGACCGGCGCGGGTGATCAGCGTCTTCATCTGCTTGGGTGTCAGGTTCTGCGCTTCGTCGATGATGAGGAACTTGTTGAGGAAAGTGCGACCGCGCATGAAGTTGAGCGACTTGATCTTGATGCGCGAGCGGATCAGGTCGCGCGTCGCGGCGCGGCCCCATTCGCCGCCTTCCTCGCTGGACTGGTTCAGCACGTCCAGGTTGTCGTCCAGCGCGCCCATCCAGGGCGACATCTTCTCTTCCTCGGTGCCGGGCAGGAAGCCGATGTCTTCGCCCACCGAGACGGTGACGCGGGTCATGATGATCTCGGAATAGATTTTTTGTTCCAGCACCTGCATCAGTCCGGCGGCCAGCGTGAGCAGCGTCTTGCCGGTGCCGGCCTGACCGAGTAGCGTGACGAAATCGATCTCCGGATTCATCAGCAGGTTGAGCACGAAATTCTGCTCGCGGTTGCGCGCGGTGATGCCCCAGATCGCGTTCTTGCTGTGCGCATAGTCGGTGATGGTGAGCAGGGTGGCAGTATCGTCTTTTTGTGCCGCGACTACGGCGTAAAAAGGCTTGTCTCCCCCTTCCTGAAATACGAATTCGTTCACCAGAAAATCCTTGCACAGCGGGCCGTTGATTGCATAGAAGGTCTGGTTGCCCTGCGAGCCGGACTTCATATCCCTGCTGTGCGTCTCCCAGAAATCGGCCGGCAGTTCGCGCACGCCGGCGTAAAGCAGGTCGGTGTCTTCCAGCACCTTGTCGTTGAAATAGTCCTGTGCCGACAAGCCCAGCGCGCGCGACTTGATGCGCATGTTGATGTCTTTGCTGACCAGGGTGACCTGGCGCTGGGGCTGCTCTTTGTGCAGATGCGCGACCACCGCCAGAATGGCGTTGTCGGCCTTGCCGTTGGCCAGGTTTTGCGGCAGATCATGCGTAATAAA
>CAYTZF010000025.1:0-7706 GCA_964442265.1 uncultured Sideroxydans sp. | reverse complement strand
GGCTACGCGGGCGAGATCAAAGTGCTAACCTCCTGTCCGGCTTGCCAACAGGGATTGTCGCGCTACGCGGATGATGCGAATATCGGCACCGACTACATCGTGGTCGAAATGGCGAAGCATTTGCTGGGGCCGACCTGGCTGGAGTCATATATCACGCAAGCGAACGCCGGCGGCATCGAGCGCGTGTTGCTATAAGGAAACCCTCCATGCTGTCACTGGAACCCACCGACGATCTTGCCCGGCCCGCCTTCCGGGATGTGGAATCTTGCCGCCAGTGGCTGGGACAGTTGCAGCTCACCAATCTGAATCTGGCGCAAAACACCCTGAGTAACGAGATCGGCGAATTGAACCGCCTGGCCCTGCCCGGCAAGGTTCGCCTGCAGATCCTCGAAGCCCTGCGCGAAACCGTAGCCCTGGTGCAGCATGACTGCGCCAAAAAACTGGGCGGTAAAGCGCTGCCGCTAGCCGACGAAGAACTTGCCCTGCTGCTCGCCCTTGCCAATCTGTGGCAAGCCATGCTGGACGGTTACCTGCGGTGCGCGCAGATGGCGACGGCGGGGGACGCCTCGATAGCGAAAAAGCAGGCGCTGCTGCAACAGCGCTGTCTGTTCTATGCGCGCTGTCGCCTGGCCGCATTCACCGAAGCCGGCTACGCGCCGGATGCGCGCAGCTGGCAGCAGTTGCACGCGCTCTATGCCGCGATCGAATCCTCGCCACTGCGCCAGGAAAACGTGCGCGATCCCTATTTCCACGATGGTTTCCCGGCCTCCTGCCAAACCTTGTATGTGGCGACCCTGCTGATGCATCGGGCGCGCTTCCTCGGCCTGCCCCGCAGCAAACTGAAAAGCGCCGAAAGCTGGCTGTTGCAGTGGCCGGAAACCCTGAATCTGGTGGCGCAATGCGGCGCAAGCAGGAACGATGCGCCGCCGCTGGCGGTCGATCTGCGCGGCGCGCAGGGTTTGCGCAGTCTGTCCCATGCGCAGCGCAGCGACAGTCTGCGTTTCCTGCCGCTGGTTCCGCTGTCGAAGCAGATCAGGGTGAAAGCCATCCTGCTCAAGCAGGGACAGCCCCCGCACCAACTCGACCTGGGCAATACGCTGGCGGCCAAAGACTGCATTGCGCTGCTGGAAACCCTGCACGCCTGCTGGTGCGAAGCGAGCACAGATACGCTGGCCGATGAACCGCACGCGACGCAGCCCGTGCATCTATACCCCGGACTGGAAAAAAGCTATGGCCAGATCGCGCAAAAACCGTTCAAACCGGTGAAGGACTTGACCAAGGCCGTGCGCGATGCGCAGCAGCAGATCGCCATTTTTGGCCGCGTACTGGACGAAACCGGGCAGCACAAATTGCAGGAACTTGGCTTCGTGCCGGAAGAATGGCAGGTGGAAAGCAACGGGCTGATCCAGGCCAGATTGTTGCGCCTGCATCCTTCCGGCGAACGGCTTGCGCCGCGCCAGCTGGTCACCGTGTGCAACGCAGAAGGCGACAGTCACAAGGCCGGGATGGTAAAGCAACTCGAAGTTACCCCGGGCGGGATGCTGTACCTTATCGTGCACTACCTGCCCGGTCAGCCGCAGGCGGTGATCGCACAGTCGGCCGCCTGCGAAGCGGAGCAGTTGTCATCCGGCTCCGCGCCGGCGCTGCTGTTGCCCGCCATGGAAAATTTGCGTATCCCGCCCAGCCTGATCCTGCCCCGCGGCTGGTTCGCCTCCGGGCGCGAAATGGAACTGACCGCGCCCAACCGCAGCAAGCGCCAAATCACATTGGGCATCAGCGTCGAACGCGGCAGCGACTACGAGCGGGTGAGTTTCAGGTAGACCACTCGCGCCGGCACCAAGCCGCCAATTCCGCCGCCGGCATCGGCAGCGCAATGACATTGCCCTGCACCACCGTGCAGCCCATCTCCTGCAGCACCCGCAATTGCTCTGCCTGCTCCGCCCCTTCCGCGACCACGCTGCGCCCGAAAGCCCCCGCCAGGGCGATAATGCCCTGCACGATGGCGCGCGCGCCCCGGTCATGCAGCATGCCGCGCACAAAGGACTGGTCGATTTTGAGACCGTCGACGGCGAGATCGCTTAAACAGGTGAGCGGCGAATAGCCGGTGCCGAAATCGTCGAGCACAAAGCCCACGCCAAATTCGCGGCAGGCGTTGATGATCGGGCTCACATGCGCGATGTCCTCCAAGGCGACCGACTCCAGCACCTCGATCTGCAGGCATCCCCGGCACCCCCGCGCGCAGCAACCCTGCATCGCGCTTTGCATCTTGTGCACGAAATCGGCGGAGCGCAGATGGTAGGCGGAAATGTTGATGCTGACTTCGAATTCCTCGCCCTCCGCGCGCCAGCGGCACAATTGCGCCAACGCGCTGCCGATAACCCAGTCGCCCAGCTCGATCTCCATCTCGGTGTTTTCGATCACGCGCAGAAATTCGTCAGGTCGCAACAGGCCGCGCTGCGGATGATGCCAGCGCAGCAGCGCCTCCGCGCCGACCATCCGCCGCTTCGCCAGATCAACCTTGGGCTGGTAATACAGCTCAAACTCACCCCGTGCCAGCCCGCGCCTTATTCCCCGCAGCAGGTCATGATGCGAGCGGGCGCGCCGGTCATGTGCCGCATCGAACAGATGGTAGCGGTTGCGCCCGGCCTGTTTGGCAATGTACATGGCCTGATCGGCATGACGCAGCAGCGTCTCCGCATTCTCTTCGTCCTGCGGATACAGGGCGACCCCGATGCTGGCGCTGATACAAATCGAGATACCCGGCAGCAGAATCGGCTGATTGAGGGTTTCCAGCAGGCGCTGCAGACTGCCGACGCACTCTTCCGGCACTTGCAGCCCGACCAGCAATAGCGCGAACTCGTCGCCGCCGAGGCGGGCGACCGTGTCGTCTTCGCGGATGGTCTCCCTGATTCGCCGGGTGACTTCAACCAGCACCTGGTCGCCGATCGGGTGGCCGTACTTGTCGTTGACCGGCTTGAAACCGTCCAGATCGAGATAACACACCGCCATCAGTCCCTGCTCGCGTTTGGTGCGGGCCAGCGCCTGCACCAGCCGGTCGTCCAGCATCACCCGGTTCGGCACGCCGGTCAAAGGATCAAAAAGAGCAATATGTTCCAGCAGCTGCTCATGTTGCCGGTATTCATTGCGCACTTTTTCAAAACCGCAAAGCACCGCGAACAGGATGGAAAGAAACAGGCTGGCAGAGGCGATTTCAAATAGTGCAAGGCGTCCGGGCACCCAGGGTAAAAAATAGTCGGCAGCGATGACGGCAATCGCCGCCAGCAACCAGTAAGTGCCGGCGCGCCGCCCTTGCAGATAAAAAACCCCGGCGATGAACGGAAAAAATGCCCCCGTTCGCATTGCATTGCCGGTCAGCACCAGATGAACCGCCGCCGCGCCGCTGAAAGTGACAGCAATAACCAGATTGGTCAGCAGGCCGATCTTGTCCGGATAACGCTTGAGCAGATACAAACAGGCGAAGCAAACCGCGACGATGGCGAAATCAATCAGACTCATCAGCGGGGTGACAAACAGCCGATAGCTCCCAAGCAGTCCGGCTGTCAGTACCACCAGCCACAACACCACCCCCAGAAACCTTGATTTGGATTCAAGTTCCCGTTGTACAGACGCCGGTGCAAGCGTGGGGAGCAAATTGATCCTCGCTTTCGTGTTCGGGATGTGGCCGACAGGAAGTCTAAGCCCAATCCGGGCCGGATAGTCGATTTGGGGAATTCTTTATCGCGTAAAGGATCAAGATTTGATGCGCTGGGCGGGGAAACGCAGGGAGAAAATGCTGCCCTGCCCCTCTTCGCTGGCAATTTCCAGTTTGGCCTGATGGCGCATCGCAATGTGTTTGACGATGGCCAGCCCCAGACCGGTGCCGCCGGTCTCGCGCGAGCGGCTGCGGTCCACCCGGTAGAAGCGTTCGGTCAGGCGCGCGATATGGTGCGGCGCGATGCCGATACCGCTGTCCCTGACGGAAAACACCGGCTGCCCGTCCTGCAATGACCATTCCACGTCAATGGTGCCGCCCTCCGGCGTGTAGCGGATGGCATTGTTGAGCAGATTGGAGAAAGCGCTGCGCAATTCGTTGCGATTGCCATTCAATTTGATTTCGCAGGCGGTGTGCAGCCCGATCCGGTGCCGGCCGTTGCTCAACAACCTGCTCTCGCGCCCGACCTCCTCCAGTAATCCGCAGATGTCCACTGCTTCTTCATGCAGGGGGTGCTGTTCATTCTCCAGGCGCGACAGGGTCAGAAGATCGTCCACCAGGCTGGTCATGCGCCGGGTCTGCTCGCCCATCAAATACAGGGCGCGCTGCGCCATGTCGGAGTCGCGTGTCGGCATGTCCTGCAGGGTCTCGACGAAACCGTTGACCACGGTCAGCGGTGTGCGCAATTCGTGCGAGACATTGGCGACGAAATCGCGGCGCATAGTCTCGATCCGCTCCAATTGGGTGATGTCGCGGCTGATCAGCAAACGCTTGCCTTTGCCGTAGGCAATCAATTTGATTGACAGGATCATGTCATCCAGGCGGTTACCGCGCAGGATCAGTGGCTGTGTCGTCTCGCGTCCCGCGAGATAGCGCACAAACTCGGGCTGGCGCGCCAGATAGGTGATCTGCTGGCCGATATCGAAGGCGCTATCGAGGCCGAAATGTTGCTCGGCAAGCGGATTACACCACTCGATATGATCGGTATCATCCAGAATCACCACGCCCTCCGGCAAGGCGGCTGTGGCCTGTTCCATCTGTTGCAGGGCGGCAATGTGCGCGGCCCGCTCCTTGCGCTGGTCTCGCGTCAGCTGATTCAGGCGCGAGAAGGCGTCCTCCCATAGCCCCCCCCCCTCCGGCATCGCCCGCGTTTGCGGCGCTTCCAGCCAGTGCCGCAGGGCGGCGAGGTGGCGCAGATGGATCGCCAGATGCCACAGCAGACCAAGACCAAATACCAGCACCGCCGTTAGCGGCCCGGCAATCGCCCATAACAGCAGGGAAAACAGCAACAGGAAAATGGGATACAAAAACGCGCGTTGCCAGAAATCGCTCACGATGCGGATCCCGCCGAATGGATAGACGGGCGGATTATAAGGCTTCTCACCGCCCCGTCGAAATGCGCCTATTGCACCGAGAAACGATAACCGCTGCCGCGCACGGTCTGCACCAGATGCTCCAGCCTGAATGGCTCCAGCGCCTGGCGCAGGCGGCGGATGTGCACGTCCACCGTGCGTTCCTCGACAAAAACATGGTCGCCCCACACCTGATCCAGCAACTGGGCGCGGCCGTACACCCGCTCGACGTGGGTCATAAAGAAATGCAGGAGGCGGAATTCGGTCGGGCCCAGCTCGATGTTTTCACCGTTGGCGCTGACCCGGTGGGTGGCGGGCGACAGTTCGATGCCGCCGATGCTGACGATTTCTTCGCTCATCTGCGGCGCGCGCCGGCGCAGTACGGCGCGGATGCGCGCCATCAGCTCGCGCGGCGAAAACGGCTTGGTGATGTAATCATCCGCCCCCGCTTCCAGCCCGATAATTTTGTCGCGCTCGTCGCCGCGCGCAGTCAGCATGATGATGGGAATATCCTTTGTGCGCGCGTTGGCACGCAGGCGGCGCGCCAGTTCGACACCCGAACTGCCGGGCAGCATCCAGTCGAGCAGGATCAGGTCGGGCAGCGCCTGTTTGATCTGCAACTGAGCGGCTTCCGCATCCAGCGCCTTGAGCGCGCGGAAGCCGCATTGCTCGACGTTGAATGCCAGTAATTCCTGGATCGCCGGTTCGTCTTCCACCAGCAGAATGGTTGCGGTTGTCATGCTGTGCTCCATTTTTGTTGCGAAATTTCCGCAATGGTATGAAAGAAATATGACAACTTGGTGACAGTTCAGACGTTGGCGTGCCGCGCCGTCCTGTTGAATTCGGGTAGCGACGATCCAAGCAGCATCCCGGCCACACTCATCAATAGCCCTACCAGTTGCGGCGGCCAGTAGGTATCTGGCTGCAACAGCTCCAGCAACAACCACGAACCCAACCCCAGCACGATGGAGAGTGTCGCCCCCTGATTGTTGGCACGCCGCCAATACAGGCCAAACACCAGCGGCACGAATGCGCCGACCAGCGTGACCTTGTAGGCATTCTCGACCATATGGAAGATGCTGGATTCCGAGTTCAGCGCGAACCACAGAACGAGGATGCCAAACGTTAACAGGATGATGCGCATGGTGCGCAACATTTGCTTGTCGCTCATGTCACCGAAGGCAAAATGCTTGAGGATATTTTCGGTAAACATCACTGACGGCGCGAGCAGGGTGGCTGCGGCTGTGCTCATGATGGCGGACAGTAGCGCACCGAAGAAAAATATCTGCACGATGAACGGGGTGTGATTCAGGATCAAACCCGGCAAAACCATCTGTGAATCGCGTTCGATCAGTTCGCCGAAGAACTGCGGGTCAATCAGCGTCGCCGCAAAGGCCAGAAACATCGGAATGAAGGCGAAAGCGAAATACAGCACGCCACCCAGAACCGCGCCGCGTACCGCAATCTTTTCGCTTTTGGCAGAAGTGATACGCTGGAACACGTCCTGTTGCGGAATGGAACCAAGCATCATGGTCACTGCGGCGCCGACAAACGGAATCCATGCTTCCATGCCGCCGCCCTGGGGGAACAGTTGCAGTTTGCCTGCCGCCTGCGCCTGCATCACCACATTCCCCGCCCCGCCCGCCTCTCCGCCAATCAGCACGGCGATCAACAGCAGCGCGATCATGATGACGGTCATCTGCACGAAATCAAGCAGCGCCACCGACCACATGCCGCCGATCAACGTATAGGCCAGTACTACGGAGATGCCGATGACCATACCGGCCTGCGGCGTGACGACCCCATTGCTGACCACGTTGAACACCAGCCCCAGCGCCACCACCTGTGCCGCAACCCAGCCGAGATAGGACAGCATGATGCACACCGACATGATGAGCTCCACCGGGCGGTTGTAGCGGGCGCGGTAATAGTCGCCGATGGTCAGCAGATTCATGCGATACAGCAGCGGCGCAAAGAATAATCCGGCAAGGATCAGGCAGAGGCTGGCGCCGAACGGGTCGGCGACCACGCCGCCCAATCCTTCCTGCACAAAGGTGGCGGAGATGCCGAGCACCGTCTCCGCGCCGAACCAGGTGGCGAACACCGTGGCAGTGACCACCGGCAGCGGCAGACGGCGTCCCGCCACCACGAAATCGCGCGAGGTGTGCACACGCCGCGCTGCATAGACTCCGGCTCCAACCGAGAACAGCAGATAGAGCACGACGAACCAGATCAGCATGCAAAGTCTCCCGGGCAACGATGCGGCGCATTTTAATGCATGCGCAATCCGGGATGACCATGAAAAAGGGCTCCCGCAGGAGCCCCTTCCCAGCTTGAACCGGCGATTTACAGCTCGGTTGCGTGTGCCGCCAGATATTTCGCCACGCCTTCAGTCGAAGCGCCCATGCCGGCCTTGCCCTTGCTCCAGCCGGCCGGGCAGACTTCGCCATGCTCTTCATTGAATTGCAGCGCATCGACCATGCGGATCATCTCGTCGATGTTGCGCCCCAGCGGCAGGTCGTTCACCACCTGGTGGCGCACCATGCCGGAACGGTCGATCAGGAACGAGCCGCGATAAGCCACGCCGCCGTCGGCTTCCACGTCGTAGGCCTTGCACACCTCGTGCTTGATGTCGGCGACCA
>CAYTZF010000024.1:0-14620 GCA_964442265.1 uncultured Sideroxydans sp. | reverse complement strand
AATCACTCCGGCGGCCGGTCTGGTCGGCCCGATGGGCGCCATCATCCTCGGCCTGATCGCCGGCGTGGTCTGTCTGTGGGCGGTATCCGGTCTGAAGAAATCGCTGGGCTATGACGACTCGCTCGACGTGTTCGGCATCCACGCGGTCGGCGGCATCATCGGCGCCATCGGCACCGGCATCTTTGTCTCGCCGGCACTCGGCGGCGTGGGCGTGGACGACTACAGCATGGGCGCGCAAGTGCTGACGCAAGCCACCGGCGTAGCGATCACCATCGTCTGGTCCGGTGTGGTTGCCTTCGTCTGCTTCAAGATCGTCGACCTGGTCATGGGTCTGCGTGTATCGGAAGAAGCCGAGCGCGAAGGTCTGGACACCGCAACCCACGGCGAGCGCGCATACAACGTTTAAACCTCTCCTCCCTGGAGCCTCCCCGGCTCCTTTTCAAGGGCACCGCAAGGTGCCCTTTTTTTCCAATCACTAAACTGCATCAAGGAGAGAAGACAATGGCTGGAGAAATGGAGCAACTGTTTTCTGTCGTAGGGCGCGTGTACGTCATGCTCAGAAGAGAAACCAACAGAATGATCGATGTGGAATGGGCGATCGCCAATGCAGACTATGCGCGCGAGGTAATCAAGCTGGCCCGCACGACTCAGGTAAATGAATTGGTCCAACTGGCAGATCGCATCGAAGATACGCATCCGCTACTGCCCAGGATCAAAAAAATGGAAGTTGCGCCCACAAATGCCGGACTCGATGTATCAAAATATGTGCACAGCCTGCGCTAGATTTGGTTTTGCTGCTGATTACTGATCAGCAGTTCGAAAGCCTCGGCTGGCAGTGGTTTGCTGAACAAATAGCCTTGTAGTTCGTCGCAACCGATACCATGCAGGAAGGCTTGCTGGTAAGCCGTCTCGACCCCCTCGGCGATGACCTTTATCCCGAGGCTATGTCCAAGGGCGATGATGGCTTTCAGGATGGCGATGTTGCTGGGCTCCGTCTCCAGATGGCTGACAAACACCTGATCGATCTTGAGCCGATCCACAGGGAAATCTTTCAGGTAGGCCATGCTGGAATATCCGGTACCAAAGTCATCAATGGCCAATTTAATTCCCAGCGATTTCAGTTCATGGAGTGTCTTGATGAAACTGCCCGTGTCGTGCACCAGACTGTTTTCCGTAATTTCCAACTCAAGACAGGATGGATCCAAACCGGTCTGTACCAATACGGCCCGCACCGAATCGACCAGCCCTGCCTGGCGAAACTGGCGCGGTGACACATTGACGGCAATGGGTAATGCCAAACCTGAACGCTCTTTGAGTCTCACCCCCTGGCAGCAGGCGGCATGCAAGACCCATAGTCCGATATCCCCGATCAAACCGGTTTCCTCCGCGATCGGGATGAAGCTGGCCGGCGAGATCATGCCCTGACCCGGCGGCTGCCAACGGATAAGCGCTTCTGCACCACATATCTTGCCATGGGCGAAATCCAGTTTCGGCTGGTAATACAACAGGAATTCTTCGTTCTTCAGCGCATTGCGCATGCGATATTCCATATCCACACGCTCCATCAACAAATTGTTGAGTTCTTGCGTGTAGAACTGGAAGGTGTTGCGTCCGGATTGTTTCGATTTGTACATCGCGGAATCCGCGAACTTCAGCAGGGTAGCGGTATCTCGCCCATCATCGGGATAGATACTGATGCCGATGCTGCAGGAGATGATGAAATCTCTTTCTTCGATATGACATGGATTTGCTACCGCCCTCATCACGCGCTGCATACTCTCGGAGATATCTTCGATCTTGTTCAGACCCGTCAGCAAGAGCACGAACTCGTCTCCACCCAAGCGCACCACGGTATCGGATTCGCGCACGCATCCCAACAATCGACCAGACATGATCTTCAGCAACTCATCACCCGCGTGATGGCCCATACTGTCGTTGATGATCTTGAACTGATCCAGATCGATGAAAGCGACCGCGACTTTGTTGTTGTAGCGATCCGCAATCCCGATGTACTGCTGCAAACGATCCGCCAGCAGTGTTCTGTTGGGTAGTCCGGTCAATCCGTCATGCGTCGCTTGATATTCAATCTGCTGTTCATAGTTCTTGCGCTCGGTGATGTCTTCCACAGTGCCTTCGTAGAACATCAATATGCCCTGCTCGTCACGCACCTCGCGCGCGTTCTCCGAAATCCAGATGACCTCTCCGTTCTTGCGGCGGACCTGGGCTTCGAAGTTCTTCACCTGCCCATGTGTCCTCATCAATGTCACAAATTCCCCGCGCTTGTCCGGATCCACATACAACTGCTTTTGTATATCCGAAATGCCCTGCGCCAGATCATCGGCAGAGTCGTAGCCGTATATCTGCGCCAGTGCGGGATTGAAGTTCAGATAATGCCCATCCGGGGAGGTTTGATAGATACCTTCGATGGCGTTCTCGAATATTGATCGATAGCGTTCTTTGGCCTCCAATGCCGTTAACTCGCTCACTTTCAGAAGTGTCACATTCTGGATGAACCCTTCGAGCGCTTCGACTTTACCTTCCGCATCATAGATAGGCGAGCCGCGCTCGGACACCCATCTGATATCGCCATCAGCATGCACGATGCGGTACTCGACATGGAATCGCTGACCTTTTGCAACTGCACTCTCTATCACTGAACGGACTTTTTCCCGATCTTCCGGATAGGTGATCTCCTCGAAATAAATGGCGGCATCACTCAACAACGAATCTGCCGAATAACCCGTCAATTCGTTCCAACCCTCGCTGGCATAAACCATCGTCCATTTGGCATCGTACAGACAGCAGTACACCATTCCATACAGGTTCTGTATCAACACATTCAGAACCCGATCGCTATCTTCCAGCTTTGCGAGCAGGTTGGGACTGACCTTTTCTTTTGCAAGCGATAGCTCGGCTTTGGCTAGCATGGGTTGATGCACCTCAATCGTTCACTTCGGATGAGAATTTATCAGGCTTCATTTTCATGCCGCGAGGTTTTCCTGAGGCTTGATTTGTCCGCCGTTCAACGCACCTTGATCCTTGGGGTCAGTCCGGTATGGAAATCCAAGCAATATCCAAGCCATCCTGCGCATGCGCCTGTTCTGGGTAAAGGAACTCCAAATCGATGCCGGCTTGCACCAAATAAGGGCGCATTCAAACGGCTATGTTCCATTTTTCGATCTGCTACTTATCCCGAATCTCCAAAAGTGCGATTGAACGCGGCACCGAGAGGGATGGATTCCGGAAATGCGTACACAAGGCAGCGCAGATACACCACTATTGTGGGCCTTGGCTCCACCCTTTTGAGAATTGAGAACACACCGGCCGTGAATCGCATGGCAGAGAAGATTCTCTGGCACCACGGGCCTATCTAGATGATTTCTGGCGTGATTCGTGCTTACTCATAAGATGACTTGATTTTAGATCATTGAAAGGTTTCAGAATGACCATCCGTGTTGCACTCAATCACCAGTCCGGGTATCGCTTCGATCACCCGGTGAAGCTTTGGCCGCACGAGATCAGGCTGCGCCCGGCGGCGCACAGCCGCACCCCGATCCTGAGCTATTCGCTCAAGGTCGAGCCTGCCGATCATTTTTTGAATTGGCAGCAAGATCCCTTCGGCAACTGGGTCGCGCGCCTGGTGTTCCCCGAAAAGACCAGTGAACTGAAGGTCACCGTCGATCTGGTCGCGGACATGACGGTCATCAATCCTTTCGATTTTTTCATCGATGAAGCGGCGGAGAATTTTCCTTTCGCCTACGCGGAGGGATTGAAACGGGAGTTGAGCCCCTACCTCGAAACCGAACCCGCCACGCCTTTGCTTGCCGGCTGGCTGCGACGCACCAGAAAAGAACTGCTCGCCAAACCGTTGCGCACCATTGACATGCTGGTCGGCATCAACCAGCGCGTGCAGGGTGACGTCGGTTACATTGTGCGTCTTGAAGCGGGCGTCCAGACACCGGAACAAACGCTGGAATTGAAGCGCGGCTCCTGCCGCGACTCGGCCTGGTTGCTGGTGCAGGCTCTGCGCCATCTGGGCCTGGCGGCGCGTTTCGCTTCGGGCTATCTGATCCAGCTCAAAGCGGATGTGAAAGCCCTGGATGGCCCGTCGGGTACCGAGGTTGATTTCACCGACCTGCATGCGTGGACCGAAGTTTATATTCCCGGCGCCGGCTGGATCGGTCTCGACCCGACTTCCGGTTTGTTGGCCGGCGAAGGCCATATTCCGCTGGCGTGCACCGCGATGCCCTCTTCGGCTGCGCCGGTGATCGGCGCCACCGAAGTGTGCGAAACGCAATTCGATTTTGCCATGACGGTGACCCGCATCCACGAAGACCCGCGCGTGACCAAACCCTATACCGACGGGCAATGGGAAGCGATCCAGAATCTGGGGCATCAGGTCGATGCCGAGCTGAACAAGCAGGATGTGCGACTCACCATGGGCGGCGAGCCAACTTTCGTTTCCATCGACGATATGGACGGAGCGGAATGGAACTACACCGCGCTGTCCGACAAGAAGCGTGCGCTCGCGGGTGAGTTGCTCACCCGATTACAGGGGCATTTCGCGCCGGGTGCGATGCTGCATTTCGGCCAGGGCAAGTGGTATCCCGGTGAACCCTTGCCACGCTGGGCGCTCGGGTGTTACTGGCGCGGCGACGGCAAACCGCTCTGGAATGACCGCAGCTTGCTGGCCACCGCAGACGATGGCGGAAAACACAAAACCATCGACGCATTGCGCTTCATGCAACGCCTCACCCGGGAACTCTCCCTGGATGAAAGTTTCATCATCCCCGCCTTTGAAGATGTGACGCAGGTCATCAAAGAAGAGCAACGCTGGCCGGAGAACTTCGATCCGCATTCGGCCGATCTGAACAATCCGGATGAGCGCCGCCGCTTGGCCAAACTCCTTGAGCGCGGGCTGGGCGAGGCGGTCGGATATGTGCTGCCGCTGCAGGCGCTGCCGCCCGCCGCGCCGCCGCGCGCGGCAAAAGCCGTGGTTGCGGCGGGTTTCCGTTCCAGTCCGTGGCCGCTCAAGCGCGAGCATCTGTATCTGATCGCGGGGGATTCGCCGCTCGGATTGCGCCTGCCGCTCGAATCCTTGCCGTGGGTGTTGCCCGCCGACAAGGAACAGGAATTCGGCCGTGACCCCTTCGATGCGACAGAGGAAGCGCCCGCTGACAACGCGGCAAGCAAGAATGCGAAGGCGGCGGCCACTGGCCAAGACAAAGTTGATCCGCGCGAAGTGGTGCATACCGCTTTGTGCGCCGAGGTGCGCAAGGGGGTGCTATGTGTTTTCCTGCCGCCGGTGCCTTTGCTCGAAGACTTCATCGTGTTGCTGACGGCGATTGAAGCCAGTGCCGCCGCATTGAAGCTGCCGCTGCGTCTGGAAGGCTATACCCCGCCCGCCGACCCGCGCCTGAAGGAGTTCCGCATAACGCCCGACCCCGGCGTGATCGAAGTGAACATCCATCCCTCAAGCACGTGGGAACAGCTGGTGGCGAACACACAGATCCTCTACGAAGAGGCGCGCCAGACCCGATTGGGTAGCGAGAAATTCATGCTCGACGGGCGCCACACCGGCACCGGCGGCGGCAACCACGTCACTTTGGGTGCGGCCACGCCGGCCGACTCGCCGTGCCTGCGCCGTCCCGATGTGCTGATGAGCCTGATCACTTATTGGCAGCATCATCCCGCGCTGTCGTATCTGTTCTCGGGCCTGTTCATCGGGCCCACCAGCCAGGCCCCGCGGGTGGACGAGGCACGGCACGAGAGCCTGTACGAGCTGGAGATCGCTTTTCAGCAGATGGCGGAGAAGTTGAAGCCGGGCGAGGAAAGCAAACAACCGTGGCTGGTGGACCGGTTGCTGCGCAACTTGCTGGTGGATCTTTCCGGTAACACCCACCGCGCGGAGTTCTGCATCGACAAGCTCTATTCGCCGGACAGCGCGACGGGGCGCCTGGGATTGGTGGAGTTCCGCGGCTTCGAGATGCCGCCGCATGCGCAAATGTCGCTGTTGCAAATGTTGCTGCTGCGTACGCTCGTCGCGCGCTTCTGGAAAACCCCCTACAGCGGCAATCTCAACCGCTGGGGTACCGAGCTGCACGACCGTTTCATGCTGCCGCACTTCGTGGCGCAGGACATGCGCGATGTGGTGCTGGATTTGCAGCGCGCGGGCTATGCCTTCGAGTTTGACTGGTTCGCGCCTTTCCTGGAGTTTCGCTTCCCGCGTTTCGGCACGGTCGCTTATCACGGTGTCGAGATCGAACTGCGCCAGGCCATCGAGCCGTGGCATGTGCTGGGCGAGGAGGTCAGCGCGGGCGGCACGGCACGTTATGTCGACTCATCGGTGGAGCGCATGCAGATCAAAGTCAATCACATGAACGATAACCGTCATATCGTCACCTGCAATGGCCGCCCGTTGCCGCTCACACCCACCGGCACGCGCGGTGAATACGTGGCGGCGGTGCGTTACCGCGCCTGGTGCCCCCCCTCGGGTTTGCATCCCACCATTGGGGTGCAGGCACCGCTGGTGTTTGATCTGGTGGATAGCTGGAGCGCGCGCTCCATCGGCGGTTGCACCTATCACGTGTCGCATCCGGGCGGCCGCAACTACGACACTTTCCCGGTGAATGCCAACGAGGCCGAGGCGCGCCGCGTGGCGCGTTTCTGGAACCAGGGTCACACGCCGGGAGAGATGCATATTCGCCGCGAAGGGCGCAACCCGGACTATCCGTTCACCCTCGATCTGCGCCGCGCGCCGGAGCCGATGCTGGAGGGCGCGACCGTTATGCCGGTTGAACCTGTCCACAAGCCAAAACAAGACAAACCCTAATCGAGCAACCATCATGGAAAATACAATTGTGGATGCAAAATTGAAATCAACCGGGCGTGCGCGCAACGGTGACAAACTCAATTCGGAATTTTTTGAACGCTATCTGCCGCGCCTGCTGGAAGAGCGTGACCGCTGCGGGCTCACCGCGATGATTGGCGGCATAGAAGCTTTAATGATTGCGGTGGAGCCTGGAAACGCGATCGAATACATCGCCGAGCTGGCGCTGATGACACCCTATAATTATCTGGTGACGCTGGATAGTCCGCAGCATCGGACGCATATCTTGCGCATCGATATGAAATCGCCCGATATTTTGTTGCGCGTGGTGAAACGCCCCGACCATCACGATATCTTTCGCAGTCTTAACGATGTGCACCCGGCCGGTTCCCGCCGCCCGCACAGCCGCTATCTGGGAGAAATCTTGCGGGTGAGTGATCGCGCCAAGGTGGTCGAATTGCAACAAGCGCGGGAATTTCGGTTTTTTTCCGATGCGTCTCTAACCGAACTCGATTTGCCCAACAATGTCAGCATCAGCAAGCCGTCGCCCTATACGCAAAACGTGGTGGGCTACATGGAGCGCGATGCCAATGCCGTGCGCGTCTATCATCCGCTCGGCAATTGCAACATCGTGCCGGACGCGCAGGATGCGCATGAGCGGGCGAAGGCATTGCAAAAAAGATTGGAGATCGACGACCTCATCCTCCCCATCGACCATCTGGCGACGCGTGTTTATAGCCAGAACCGTGAAGCCGCCTTGCTCGAATACCTGGCTTTATCCGGTTATTACTACTGGGGGAGTTACAACATTGCCGACCAGAATTCTTCGACCAATGTTTGCAAGAGTGTGCGTCCGATACCCGAATCGGTCAGCCCGGCCAAGGTGTTTACCGCCAACAATCAGCCCTACTGCGTCAATCATCTGGACAAGTTGCCGTCGCCAACCGAGACGTTCGTGCGAAATTACGGCGCGCGCCTTCATCACATGGCGTTGTCGGTGAAAGACGGCGAACGCGGCGGGAAGGAGAATATCGATTTTCTGGTTGACGCGATTGCCCGACAGGGGAAGGGTTTCCTGCTCGATGTGGTGGGTTCAAAAAACGACGGGCTGAAGCAGATTTTTTCGGCGGCTTCGCCGTTCTCGGCACTGATTATCGAGTACGTGCAGCGCTTCGGTGATTTTCAGGGATTTTTCACGCGCGACAATGTGGCGCAACTGACCGCGGCGGCAGGGGTCGAAGAAAGGGTGGCGTAAACGCGATGCCCGACCGTCAGCGGGGATTGCATCGGGCAGCTACGATCCCGTTTGCCGGGTAGCGTCCCGATCGTTGGCGGATTCCCAGTAGAAACGCGGCAGATTCTCCAGCGCGGCCACCAGACCTTTGTTCCAGGCTTCCGAGAGCTGTTTGGCGAAAGGGTCTTCTTCCGTCATGCAGAGTTGGTGGGTGAAGTTCAGGCTGTCTTTTTCATAGATCAGCAAATCAATCGGCGCCCCCACCGTCAGGTTGCTGCGCACGGTCGAGTTCATTGAAACCAGGGCACAACGCGCGGCGGGAGCCAGTTGTGTGCCGCGTGTGATAACCCGGTCCAGGATGGGTTTGCCGTATTTGACCTCGCCGATCTGCAGAAAGGGATGTGCATCCGACTCGTGGATATAGTTGCCCTGCGGATACACCATCAGGGTTTCGTGGTGCGCAGTGCCAATCTGGCCTGCCAGAATGAAGGTTGCTTCGAAACTGACACTGCCGCTGTCGCGCACCACGTGCAGGTTCTGCACACTGGTACTGACCGAGGCAACGTAGTCCGCGGCTTCCTGCATGTTTCTGATACCCAGCAAATTCGGCGTGGCACCACTCTCCAGATCGGCATTGATGCGTTTGATCACCAGCTGTGTCGTCGCCAGATTACCCGCCGACAACAGGGCGAACACCCGGTTGCCGGGCCAGGCAAAGGTGTGCATCTTGGTATAGGTCGAGATGTTGTCGAAACCGGCATTGGTTCTCGAGTCGGAGCAGAGCACAAAGCCGTGATGCGTGTTGATGGCCAAACAATAGGTCACTGATGCCCCCTGATCTTCCGGTAAATCCTGCAAGTGGCCTGAACGTTAACACGCTGCGCCTTCCCGCCGCAAATTCATCTTTGCGCCACCCGCCCATCACACCCGAACTATCCGATCATTCATCGCACGATTTTGATGCGCTTGGACGCCGGGTTGCCATGCCATCGTGCACAAAAATGAGGTCACGAAAGGTAACACCTTAATAAATAAGCAACCTTGCCATGGCACGATTATCGCTGGCAGTAAAGCGGAGCTGCGTTTTCTGCAACTCCAATCCTTCATCAACCGCCCACATGGGCAGAGGTGCAACGATGAAAAATACCGATACCAAAATCCTGGCTTTGATCCGCTGGTGTGTCAGCTGCGCGCTGATGGCCATCGCTGCCATTCCTGTCGTGACATCCTTTAGCGCCTCAACGTGATGCGTCTCGCCGTGCCCGCCGTCGTCGGCGCGCATGCATGCGAAATGAGCGTCGGGACAATCTCATGTTGACGTCAAAAGATATCCTCCTCCATTCACCAATCGCCGCCGATCTTGACGATGGCGAGGTCGAACTGCTGCATGGGCGGATGAACATCAGCGATTATCGAAATGGTCAATTCATCGCCGCACCCTGCGATAGCGTTGCCGATAGCCTGTATCTGCTGGTCGGCGGCAGTATCGAGATTCAGGTGCAAAGCCGGGAAGGGCTGAATACTTTCAATCTCGTTACGCCGGGAGATTTGGCCAATGTCATCGCCTTCGCGGGCGGCGGGGCGGCCGGTGTGAGCACCGTGCTGCGCGCCACGGGCGAAACACGGGTTCTCAGTTTGAGCCGCTCGAGTTTCGAGGAATTGATTTTTACTCATCCCCAGCTGGTCTACCGAATGTCGCAGGCGCTGGTTCGATACATCCATGGCGTCGCATGCTTCTTGAGCGCCGATCTGGACAGGCTGGCACAGCGTATTGCTTGCCCGATCGACACTGGCCGTGCCGCCCCAAAACAGGCGGTGGCAGAGATGGCAGCCTGAATCCTGTTCCCACCCTACTTCGTTATCTCGCCCTCCCACGGGAAACGGGGAAGGTTCTCCAGCGCCTGAGTCAACCCTGAATTCCACGACTGCGAAATGTTCTTGGCGAAGGGGTCATCCTCGGCCAGCGTGAATCGCCTGCCGCCGTTCAGCGCATCTCTGGCATAGATCATCACCTCCACCGGCGGACCCACCGTGAGATTGCTGCGCATCGTGGAGTTCATGGACACCAGTGCGCAGCGCGCAGCGGCTTCGAGCTGTGTCTCGCGCTTGATCACCCGGTCCAAAATCGGTTTGCCGTATTTCACCTCACCGATTTGCAGGAATGGGTGCTCGTTCGACTCATGGATGTAATTACCCTGCGCATAGATCAGCAATGTTTCAGGCGGTGCGTAACCGATCTGGCCGCCGAGAATGAAAGTGGCCTCGTACGTCCCTCCCGACGCATCCCGAAAGGACTGCTGTTTCTGCACCTCAGCACTGACCATGGCAACATAATCCGCCGCCTCGTGCAGGGTCAGTACGCCGAGCAGATTGGCGGAGGCGGCTTGCTCCAAATCGGCATTGAGCCGCTTGAGAACTGCCTGGGTGGTTGCCAGATTGCCGGCGGAAAGAAGCACCAGCATGCGGTTGCCCGGCCAGATGAAGGCGTGCATCTTGGAGTAGGTGGACACATTGTCGAAACCCGCGTTGGTCCGCGAGTCCGAACAAAAGACCAGCCCTTGATTGGTGTTGATGGCAAGGCAATAGGTCATGAGTCTTTCGAAGGCCGGATGGTTATTGCACTGACTCGGATGCCGGATGTTCCGGATTCAGGTAGGCGTGGAAATATTGGGTTGCCAGCGCGGCATTGATCTTGCCCAGATCCTTCTGCAATACGTCCAGCAGCTCGTGCAGTTGGATCGCATTGAGTTCGCTGCCTTTGATGTACTGCAGCGCATTCTTCGAGGGCTGCGCCGCGCTCATCACGGTTGCGGAGAACGGCAGCGCGCGCAGACAGGATTCGATTTCGTTTAGGCAGTACATCAGACTGCGCGGAAAACACGCGTCATTGATCAGGAAATCGACGACATCGGCACTGCTGACGTGCACCGCCCGCCGACGGCGATAGGTCTGGTAGGCAGACAGTGCTTTGAGTGTGCTTATCCACAATCTTTCGACGCTCACCTCATACAACGGCATGTCCTGCGGGATGGACACCGCAAAGTTGATGTCGAGGATGCGGGTGGTCATGTCGGCCCGTTCGATATTGCGCCCCAGACGAATGAACTGGTAAGCCAGGTCGTGTGCCAAGACGCCGGAGATCAACCCGACAATGGCATGGCGCTGGGCAATCACATCGTTTAACACCACATAGCGCTCGCGGCGATTGCCTGTGGCGAGTTGGGCGCGCTCGCGCAAAAAAAGGTAAAGGCTGTTGATCCGCTCCCACAATTCTTCCGGCAGCAACTCGCGCAACGTGCGTGTGTTCTCGCGCGCGTACTTCACGCAGGAAAGCATGGAGCTTGGATTGCGCTCGTCGTCAATCATAAAGCGCATGATCGATTCCTCGTTGGCTTGCGTGTAACGCTTGCCGAAAGTTTCGTCCAGCCCAACCACCTTGATCAGCGTTCCCCAGCCCAATGTGGCCCCGCTGGGCAGGTCCAGCAGCACATCGGTGGTGCCCGTGATGAGGCGGGCAGTATTCTCCGCCCGCTCCAGATAGCGCGCCATCCAGTACAGGTTTTCGGCGGCGCGGGCTAGCATGACGGCATCTCCTCGACGATCCACGTGTCCTTGCTGCCACCGCCCTGCGATGAATTCACCACCAGCGAGCCTTTGCGCAATGCGACCCGGGTGAGTCCGCCGGTCGTCACATAAACCTGATCCGACTGCAACACAAAGGGGCGCAAATCAAGATGGCGCGGCGCCAATTTATTGTCCGCCAGCGCGGGTGCGGTGGAAATGTCGAGCGTCGGCTGGGCCATGTAATTGCGCGGATTGGCGCGGATCAGGTCGGCGAACTTTGCGCGTTCCGCGGCGCTGGCGCGCGGACCGATCAGCATGCCGTAGCCGCCCGATTCGTTGGCCGGTTTCACCACCAGAGAATCGAGATTCTTCAGCACATGCTCGCACTGATCCGGATACATGCACAGATAGCAGGGGACATTGGCGAGGATCGGATCCTGGTCCAGATAATATTTGATGATCTGCGGCACGAACGCATACACCACCTTGTCGTCTGCCACACCGGCACCCGGCGCGTTGGCGATCCCCACATTGCCTTTGCGCCAGGCACGCATCAACCCCGGCACGCCGAGCACCGAATCCGGGCTGAACGCCTCGGGGTCCAGAAAGTTGTCATCGATACGGCGGTAGATCACATCCACGCGCTGCAGGCCGAAAATATTTTTCATGTAAACGATATCGTCTTTTCCCACCAGCAGATCCTGCCCCTCGACCAGATACGCACCCATCTGCTGCGCGAGATAGCTATGTTCGAAGTAGGCGGAGTTATAGATGCCGGGGGTGAGCACCACAATGACCGGCTGCTCGTCCGTGCGCGGCGAGAGCGCTGCCAGGGTGTGATACAACTGGGTCGGGTAATCGTCCACCGGCAGGATCGAGGTGGTTTGAAACACTTCGGGAAAGATCCGCTTCATGATCTGGCGGTTCTCCAGCATGTAGGACACCCCTGACGGCACGCGCAGGTTATCCTCCAGCACATACACCGTTCCATCGCGGTCGCGCACCAAGTCGGTGCCACAAACATGGGCCCAGACCCCAAAACGGGGCGACACCCCAACACATTGGCGGCGAAAGTTCACCGAACCCTCCAGCACCTCGCGCGGGAATACCCCGTCTTTGATGATGTGTTGCTCGTTATACAGATCGTTGATGAACAGATTGAGCGCGGTCAGCCGTTGCTTGAGCCCTTTCTGGATAGGATCCCACTCGAAGCGGCTCATCACGCGCGGGATCACATCGAACGGCCATGCGCGGTCGATATTGCCGGCTTCGCTATAGATCGTGAAGGTGATGCCCATCGCCATGATGGTTGCCTCTACCGCCTGGCGACGGGCCAGAAGCTCTTCTGCGGTCAGCGAGTTCAAATAGTCAAACAGCGGTTGCGCCGCCGACCGCGGCTGCAATTGCGCGTTCAGCAACTCATCGTAGGCGGTTATTGCGCCATATTCACTTTGTGCGATTTCCATGACAGGCTCGATTTATTATGACTATGGATGTCAATAAGCGAATACCGTGCCATGAAGGATTGGCCTTGCCGGTCGAATTTCCCGCCCTGCACATTCAATGTGGGATCGAGCTGCGCGAAAACCCGCTGCGCGAATAGACGCTGCGGGAGAATTGGCGGGTGATCGTCAGGTCGTGCGAAATCACTCTTTGTGTATTCATGCTGAAGCCGCGGTACAAGTCGAGATCATCTTCCGAATCAAGAATGGCTTTACCCGCCGCCGCTAGGTCGCGGATGACATCATCCCAGTCGGCATAACGTTCAGCCGGATTTTTTTGCATGGCCCGCGCGATCACATCGGTCAGCAGCTTCGGCAACGCCTTGCGCCAAGTCTCAATGGGAGTGATGGGAAAATTCAAAATGGCGACGCGCGCGTCAAACGGGTTGTCCGCCTCGAAGCTGTTGTGTCCTGTCAGCAGGCGATACAGCACCGCCCCCAGCGAGTAGATATCCGACCGCGCGTCCAGCGCCTCGCCCTCCAGTTGCTCCGGCGACATGTAGGCAAGGCTGCCCGCCACCACCGCGCCCATCTGGCTCACCGGAATGGCACAGCCGAAGTCGGCCAGCTTGGCGATGCCGTTGGGTTTGAGGATGATGTTGCCCGGTTTGACATCGCGGTGCACCACGCCGAGCGATGCCGCATAACGCAACGCCTCCGCCATCTGCACGGTGATGGACAAGACTTTTTCCAGCGGCAACAGGGTGTCCGGATGGTCGTGGTGGTCGAGCGGCACGCCGTTCACGTATTCCATCACCAGATAGGCGCCGCTCTGTTCAGTGAGGTCGGCATCCAGCACTCGCACGATGTTCTTGTGCTCCATCTTGCGCCCGAGCTCGACCTCGGTGGCGAACATGGCCTTGTGCAGATCGGTCTGGCAGCCCTTACGCAATTGCTTGAGCGCGACCGACGCGTACGACTTGTCGCGGATCGCCAGATAGACATTGGAAGTGGCACCCTCGCCGAGCTCGCGCACGATGGAATAGGGGCCGATGCGGGAAACGGACATGGATCAGTGGCAGGAATGAAGACACGCCATAGAGCGTGCAACGGCCATTTGGTTCGATCAGCGGAACACGATGGTCTTGTTGCCGCACACCAGCACGCGGTCTTCCACGTGGTAGCGCAGCCCGCGCGCCAGCACGGTCTTCTCGATATCGCGCCCGTAACGCACCAGATCGTCCGGCGTATCGCCGTGGTCGATGCGCACCGTGTCCTGTTCGATGATGGGGCCGGCATCCAGCGCGTCGGTGACGTAATGGCAGGTGGCGCCGATCAGCTTCACCCCGCGCTGGTAAGCCTGGTGGTAGGGCTTGGCACCGGCGAAGGAGGGCAGGAAGCTGTGGTGGATGTTGATGATGCGTCCCGGCAAGCGCTGACAGAGTGACGGCGGCAATATCTGCATGAAGCGCGCCAGCACCATGCAGTCGCCGCGATGCTGGTCGAACAGCGCGGCGATGCGCTCAAATGCCGCTGCCTTGTCCTTCATGT